>QNEM01000113.1 GCA_003645215.1 Gammaproteobacteria bacterium | reverse complement strand
TTTATGCAGCGCTGTGGCATTAATTCATTTCAGTTGAGAGAAGATAAAGATATGCAAGATGCATTGAATGCATTTACCGAGCTTTCGGTAAAATATCAGACGGCTGCGGATGGGGCCGAACCGGTTTACAAGTATCGTTAATCAATACCTTTAAGAAATAATCGGGAACAGGCTAAACAGTAACGACCGTCACTGAAGGGCAATTTAATTCTGGATCCTTGTGGAAGCCTTTGACCAGCAAGACAGTATCTCCGGGGCTTGCCAGATGCAGTTCTTTGGAAATTCGTTTTGTCAGATCTTTATGGTTCCCCATATCATCATCTTCTACCAGTACCGGAAGAACACTCCACATTATGGCCATTTTTCTGCAGGTGCTGAGCTGGTTTGATATTGCAACCACAGGTGCTGCCGGTCTTGCGGAACTCACGGTTGCCGCTGACATCCCCCCCTGTGAAATAACAATAAGAGCACGTGCCATCAAATCCCGGGCCAGGCCGTTGCTTGCATTTGCCATGGCTTCCCATATAGGGACGGGTACCATGTTCGAGGTATTCAGGCCAGAATCATAGTCACCACTTTGCCAGAGATAGGCTTCAGTCTGACGCAGGATACGATCCATCATTTCTACTGATTCAACAGGAAAACTCCCGGCAGCAGATTCGGCAGATAACATAACGGCATCAGCACCCAGTGTTACCGCATAAGCGATATCTGTTACCTCGGCACGAGTTGGTCTGGCATTTTCAATCATGGATTCCAGCATCTGGGTTGCGACAATGACGGGTTTGAATTTATGTCGGGCACGGTCGATCAATTGACTTTGGGCAACGGGAACCTGTTCAGGTTTGAGTTCAACTCCGAGATCGCCACGGGCCACCATAATGCCATCAGCAGCATCAAGAATGCTGTCAACATCTTCCAGAGCTTCAGGTTTCTCGATCTTGGCAATGATGTTTACGTTGGCATCTGCCTCGCTGACTATTAATTTCAAATCGTTAATATCAGCTGCACAGCGGACAAAGGATAATGCCAGAAAATCTACGCCGAGTCCGAGAGCAAACTGTGCATCATCACGATCTTTATCTGTAAGAGAGGGTGCTGAGACATTAACACCAGGCAGATTTATGCCCTTGTTGTTCTTGAGTATGCCTCCATAAACAACTGTACAGGTGATTTCAGTGCCATCAATGGCTTCAACATTAAGTTCAAGATTACCATCGTTGAGTAAGATGCGGTTTCCCGGCTTAACATCGTTCGCCAGGGCTTCATATTGAGAAGGGATCAGACCGGGCTTTCCTTCTACATCGCGGGTGGTGACAGTGACCGATTCACCATTGGTCAATGTAATCTGACCACCTTTGAATCTTCCTGTACGGATCTTGGGTCCGCATAGATCAGCCAGAATAGCGATTGGTTTGCCCAGCTCATCGGCAATATCACGTACGAGTTTATAAGTGTTCGCATGGGTAGCATGCTCACCATGGGACATGTTCAGGCGAAAGACATTGGCACCGGCTTCGATTAATTGCTTGATGACATCTGCTGAATCAGAAGAGGGTCCCAGTGTTGCAAGGATTTTTGTACGTCTGTTTTTTAACAACTTGATATCTGTAACAATACCCATGCCTGTCTCCGATTCCCTCTATCGAGTTTTTATGTCAGTATGATTTCCAATTCGGCAGCCATTCCTGCAGAAAGGGATTTTTTAACATATTAGCATACTGATTATGAACCAGTTTGGCCTGTTAAAACACAATCGATTTTTACCGATATTCTGTACCCAGTTTCTGGGTGCACTGAACGATAATGTGTTTAAGAATGCCATCGTCATATTAATAGCATTTTCCCTCGCCGACAGGATAGGTGCCAATGCCAGTATCCTGGTGATCGTCGCTGCCGGCATATTCATACTGCCTTTCTTTCTTTTTTCTGCTACTGCAGGCCAGCTCGCGGATAAATTCGAAAAATCCATGTTAATACGCCGAATCAAGATCGCGGAAATCATCATAATGTTAACAGGCAGTGTCGGATTTTATTTTATGAGCGCACCCATACTGTTAACAGTTTTATTTTTTATGGGAACACAATCTACATTATTTGGCCCGCTAAAATACAGCATCCTTCCACAACACTTGTCTGAAGATGAGTTGCTTGGTGGCAATGGCATGATCCAGATGGGTACTTACCTGGCCATCTTGTTGGGAACTATTATTGGCGGCGTAGTCATTGCGATAAATCCAAATGGTGGTTTGTATGTATCTATGGTGATCGTTTTTCTGGCAACGGTGGGTTGGCTAGCCAGTCGTTCGATTCCTGAGGCAGCCGCTCCTGAACCGTTGCTTCATATCAACTGGAATATTATTACCGAGATCGGCAAGATGCTTAGATTTTCCAGGGAAGACAAGACCGTGTTCTGGGCGATCATAGGGATATCGTGGTTCTGGTTTTACGGTGCCACATTTCTGTCATTGGTTCCGACATACACGCGAGATGTTTTATTTGCAGATGAAAGAATAGCGACATTGATGCTCACTGCATTTTCAATCGGTATCGGTACGGGTTCATTAATGTGTGAGAAATTATCTCACAAACATATCAACCTGGGACTGGTGCCTATAGGTGCCATAGGTTTGACATGTTTTGCAACTGACCTGTCGTTCATCTCATTGCCGGATATGAATCTGGCAGAAGGTGAGTTAATGACAGCCGGCATGTTTCTGCAGCATTTTAATCATTGGCATGTATTACTTGATTTGATCATGATTGGATTATCTGGTGGCCTTTATATGGTCCCCTTGTATGCCCTGGTACAACAAAAAAGTAACCCATGTCATCGTTCAAGAATCATTGCAGCAAATAATATTATAAATGCTTTATTTATGGTGGTTTCCGCGCTCCTGATTATTTTACTAATAACAGCAGGGATCGATATTCCACATATCTTTTTTATTGTTGCTGTGTTGAATATCCTGGTCATGTTTATAATTTCCAGAAACGAACCGGAATTCATCAGGCAATTCATGAAATATGCAGGTTTTTAGGATATACAATCTGGCATCACAGCTGATAATTGCCCGATTATTGATATATATGTGGGTGGGGGGCATACTCGGACATCGTCGTAATTATTAAAATAATTAACAGTAGTACAATGATACAAACCACAACCTGTTGGTAAATATTTAATGGATAGTTTTTTTCTAAAGGACCTGGTCGAAAACCTCGCCTCAATCACCAAGGTTAAATACGTACTGATTGCCAGTGCTAAAGCGCAGGATGGTCCAGACTTTGTAGAGACAATTACCCTGTGGTCGCATGGTAAGTTTGTTGAAAACATACAATTCGCGGTCTCCGATACTCCTTGTAAAGAAGTCATGGATGGCAATACCCGTTTTTACCCAAAAGGCGTTCAGGAATTATTTCCTGAAGATGAGGAATTAAAGTCTATGGATGCCGAGGGCTATCTTGGTTGTCCGATTGTTTCATCATCAGGTCAGAGTCTTGGTTATGTCTGCATCCTTGATACAAAGCCACTGGAGAATGAAAAGGAGCTAACAACAAGCGTTCAGGCATTCGCTTCTATGGCGAGTTCAGAATTTGAAAGAAATCAGGAAGATCTCAGGAAGTTAAGCACAAGAAGAAAAGAGCATGAATTGCGAGAGGCAGAGCTGATTATTCTGGAGATGATTGCCCAGAATAAACCCCAAAAGGAAATTTTTACGCAACTATGTCTAACTATGGAGGCACAGGCATCATCAAAGGCATTCGCTTCTGTGCTATTGGTTAATGAAGATGTAACTTGTCTGCAATTAGGTGCTGCGCCCAGTTTTAACAAACAGGTGCAAGAAGCACTTGATGGACTAACTATTGACGAGTGCAGTGGATCATGCGCTGCTGCAGTGTTCAGGAAATCACCCGTGTTTGTTACTGATGTGCAAACCGATCCCCTTTGGGCAAAATTTCGAGAGTTTGCAAAAGACCAGCATATTGAAGCTTGCTGGTCCATGCCCTTTTTATCAGAGGCCGGCGATGTCTTGGGAAGTTTTGCCCTGACACATTCGATTATTGTTGAGCCAACAGAGTCTGATATCAGGTTAATGAAAGTAGCAGCCCACCTGGCATGTATTACTGTTGAAAAATTTAAAACACAACAGGCCTTGTCATCAAGTGAAGAGAAATTTACCAGGGCATTGGAAATTAGTCCTGATGGTGTGGTCATTACACGTGTTGCGGATGGAAAGATTATCGATGCCAATGATGCCTGTATCAAGATGACAGGATATTCAAGGAAAGAACTTATAGGGAAAACAACACTTGAATTGAATATTTATAGTGCTAAAGAAAGAGATAGAGTGGTATCACTTCTTAAGAAGGATGGGGTATATGCAGAATTTGAATCTACCCTGCAAAGGAAAGATGGCAAGGTGCTCAATACATTGTCTTCAGGTGCAATATTTGAAAATAATGGTGAGCCCTGCATATTTGCAATTGTGCACGATGTCACGGATCGTAAAAAAATAGAAGACGAGTTAAAGCAAAGTGAAGAAAAGTTAAGGACTGCTTTTAAAACCAGTCCTGATGCGATGATGATTACAAAATTACACGATGGTGAATGTATCGATGTAAATGAAGGCTTTGTCAGGCTATCCGGGATCAGCAAAGAGGATGCTTTAGGTCATAGCCCGCTTGCATTGGGAATATGGCCAGATAAGGTGGAAAGGGAAAAATATAAGAATGCGATTGTAGATAACGGCTATGTAAATAATTATGAAACAGAAATAAGACATTCTGACGGGGCGTTAATACCCGTTATATTAGCAGCTAATCTTATTGATATAGATGGGGAACAATTTGTCTTCACTATAGCCAAGGATGTTTCAGAATTAAAACAGTCCCGGCTCCTGCTTGAAGAGTCCAACTGGATGTTAGAGATTGAGAAAAAAGCGCTTGAGCAGATTTCTTTAAATATCGAGCCTGATAAAATTTTAATGGAGTTAATCTATTCTATAGAAACAAGATATCCCGATCTGTATTGTGCTATGAGTCTTCTTGACGATGAGGGTCAGTACTTAAGCTGCTATGTAACAACACCAAGATTGCCAGAAGAATATAAAAAAGATATAGGCAAATTAAGAATTGGTCAGTCTGTAGGTTCATGTGGTACTGCTGCGTATTGTAATAAAACTGTTTTTGTCTCAGATATTGCGACGGATCCTCTTTGGGATGGCCATAGAAGGATGGCGGAGAAATATGGATTACGTGCTTGCTGGTCAATACCTGTTTCATGGAATACAGGAGAAGTAGCAGGAACTATCGCGATTTACTATAAGGAACCGAAGGCGGCGGATGAGAAACATATACAGGTGTTGGAACGACTCAGGAAAATTGCAGAAATTTGTATTGAGCAAAACAAAGCAAAAAATGAACTTCAGCAAAGTGAAGAAAAATTCAGGAGTGCATTTGGCAAGGCACCAATTGTGGTCACATTGGTGGATAAAAATGGAATGGTCCTGCAAAGTAATGAAAAGGCAAATAGTTTACTGGGGTATACCGAAGAGGAAATAGTAGGCAGGTCTATAGGGGAATTTACACACTCTGAGGACCTGCAACGTAGTATGAAAATGTACCAGTTACTGGTCAATGGGGAAGTTAATCATTATGAGATAGAGAAGAGATATGTAGCTAAATCCGGAGATATAGTCTGGGCACAGCTGAATATTTCATCCGTCAGGGATGAAGATCAGAACTTTTTATATGCAATTGCTCATAATCTTGATATTACAGAGCGTAAAAAATCAGAAGTCGTTCTTTTCGAAAGGACTGAAGAGGAATCAGTTTTTGCCAATCTGTTGAAGTTTTCATTTTTGCCGATTGAAGAGTATATGAATTTATCTCTGGAAGAAATTCTATCGGTTTCGTGGATAAAGATTGAGGACAAAGGGGGGATATTTTTAACCAGGGAGCAAGGTGACAGTGAAACACTGCAGTTGGTCGCAAACATAAGAATACCTGATGAACTATTAAGACTCTGTAACAATGTTGAATTCGGTACCTGCCTTTGTGGACGAGCGGCAGAATCTATGCAGGTTCAGTTCGCAGATTGTGTTGATGAACGTCATGAAACCCGTTACCAGGGTATGGCAGCACACGGACATTACAATGTTCCGATTATTAATGATGGCAAGGTGTTGGGTGTCATAGTGTTATATCTTGCTGCGGGTCATCAGTCTCAGCAAAAAGAAATAAATTTTCTAAAACGTGTTGCAGATGTATTAAGTCTGGGTCTTGCACGCAAATATGCCGAAGAAAGAATTAATTATCAGGCGGCACATGACTCTTTAACCGGCCTCATTAGTCGTAGAGAGTTTGAGACGAGGTTAATGAATGTGCTGACACTAAGTGATTCAAGCAGTGCACATGCGCTTTGCTATCTGGATCTGGATCAGTTCAAGGTGATCAATGATGATTGTGGGCATTTGGCAGGTGATGAACTGTTACACCAGTTAGCGACTTTACTGCAATCTAAAGTACGCAAACGAGACACGCTGGCGAGGCTGGGAGGAGATGAATTTGGTCTGTTGATGGAGCATTGTTCTATCGGCGAGGCCATGCGTGTCGCTGACAGTCTCAGGGTAGCAGTGGAAGAATTTCGTTTCGTGTGGGAGAAGAAAAATTTCTCTCTGGGTGTGAGCATAGGGCTGGTTCCGATAGTTTCCGGAAAAAGTGATGTAAAAAGTGTTTTAGGGGCTGCAGATGCAGCTTGTTATGCAGCCAAGGATGCTGGCCGGAACAGAGTACATATTTATAATCCGGAAGACGTCGATTTGGCACAACGCCGGGGCGAGATGAAGTGGGTCACGAAGATTAAGGATGCCATTGATGAAGATAGAA
>QNEM01000112.1 GCA_003645215.1 Gammaproteobacteria bacterium | reverse complement strand
TGGCAAAATCAACAATAGCAGGTAAAACCAGTTCACCATTTTCATCTCTGTTCTTTTTATCAACAAAAAACAGAACACCAAACAACCAGACAAGACCGCTGATCGATGTCAGAATTACCAGTACCGCTGAAAAATCTACATTCACTTGTCTTTCCCCACATGTAATATGGCCATAAAGGCATCTTGCGGTATCTCTACAGATCCAAATTGTTTCATTCGTTTTTTACCTGCCTTTTGTTTTTCCAGTAATTTACGCTTGCGAGAAATATCACCCCCGTAACATTTTGCCGTTACATTCTTGCGTAATGCCTTGACTGAATGTCTGGACATGATTTTAGATCCGATTGCGGCCTGAATGGCGACATCGAACATTTGCCTGGGAATAAATTCTTTAATCTTGGCCGTCAAGTCATGTCCTCTGTTGCGTGACTGATCCTGGTGGGCAATAGTAGAAAGTGCATCTACGCGATCACCATTAATTAATATGTCCAGTTTGACCAGTGATGCTGCCTGAAACCTCATGAAATGGTAATCAAAAGAAGCATAGCCACGACTTGCTGATTTAAGACGATCAAAAAAATCCAGAACAACTTCACTCATGGGTAATTCAAACCCCAATGAAATCTGATTACCAAGATACTGTAATTTCTTTTGTACACCGCGTTTCTCGATGCACAGTGTAATGACATTGCCCAGGTAATCCTGGGGCACAAGGATATCAGCATAAATAATCGGCTCTCGGATCTCCCTTATTTTATCCGTGGCTGGTAATTTTGCAGGGTTATCGACCGTGATGATTTCTCCACTTGTGGTTTCAACTTCATAGACTACAGTTGGTGCAGTTATGATCAAGCTCATGTCATACTCACGCTCAAGCCGTTCCTGAATGATTTCCATATGCAACATTCCGAGGAAGCCACAACGAAAACCAAAACCTAGCGCTTGAGAAGTTTCAGGTTCAAAATGTAATGCCGCATCATTCAGTTTTAACTTCTTCAACGCTTCTCGAAAGGATTCATAATCGCTGGAATCAACCGGGTACATACCGGCAAACACCCTGGGCTTAATCTCCTGGAACCCTGGTAATGCCTCAGACGCAGGATTTTCGGCCAGGGTTAAGGTGTCGCCGACGGGTGCACCACCAAGATCTTTAATACCGGAAATCACATATCCGACTTCACCTGTATTCAATACCTTTTGCGCCTTGCGCTTCGGTGTAAATACACCAACCTCATCAACCAGATGGTCTCTGCCTGTGGTCATCACCCGCATTTTCTTTCCTGCAGGCAGGCATCCATCAACAACCCTTACCAATGAAACAACGCCCAGGTAATTATCAAACCAGGAATCGATAATCAATGCCTTCAGTGGTGCATCCTCTGTGCCTGAAGGCGCTGGTATGACTTCGATGATTTGCTCAAGTAAATCTTCTACGCCCTGACCCGTCTTGGCACTTACCTGCATCGTATCCGTCGTATCAAGACCGATGATTTCTTCAATCTCGTTTAATACACGTTCAGGATCAGAAGATGGAAGATCAATCTTGTTCAATACGGGTAATACTTCCAGATCCATATCTACGGCAGTTATACAATTCGCAACACTCTGCGCCTCAACACCCTGTGTCGCATCCACAACCAGTAATGCACCTTCACATGCCGCAAGAGAGCGTGATACCTCATAGCTAAAATCAACGTGCCCAGGGGTATCAATAAGGTTTAACTGATAGATCTGCCCATTTTTGGCCTTGTAATTCAGGCTGACACTCTGGGATTTGATGGTAATACCACGCTCACGTTCCAGATCCATAGAATCCAGCACCTGATTGGCCATTTCTCGTTCAGTCAACGCACCACAATGCTGTATAAAGCGATCGGCCAATGTCGATTTGCCATGATCTATGTGTGCAATGATTGAGAAATTGCGAATATTCTGCATTTATTTATGTGCCTGATTGATGGATTTTTGATAAATCGACGGGTTTTTCGTTTTTACCAATGCTAAAGGCGGGCGATTCTAGCTTATATAGAGGCCTATATACAGCTATCAATGGTAAGGAATGATGTAGATTGCCCTGCCCTTTGCAGGGTAGAAATTTATCATTCAGACCCCAAAATTCTGAGCAGCCGTTTTTTGTTTAATTTGTAGCGACATACCTCTGTATCATTAACGAACAGCACAGGAACCAGCTCGTTAAACCGCTTTGCCAAATCCGGGTCTTTATCAATATCAACCATGGTTATTGACCCTGTTTGGGCCAGATCCATAGTCCCCAGCTCATCTCTCATCACATCACACAGGTGGCATCCCTGCCGGCTATAAATGATAAATTCCAATTTCTGTACAGCTACGTCATTGATCAGGAGTCATCTTCCAGTCTTAAGGCAAGGAAAACAGGCCCGCCCCTTCTCTGAATCAGGATAGGAACTGATTTATCCCTGGGCAATTGTTCAACAAGCTCGTCAAAATGTTTCGTATTTTTTATCTTGACGTTATTGATCAGAAGCATAACGTCACCATTTCTTACACCTGCTTTATAGGCAGGACCTGGTGAGACATGACTGATAATCACACCATGATCTTTAAGTTCAAGTTGTTTGCGTTGTTCTTCTGATAAATCTTCAACGACTACATGCAATGGATTTTGCGTTTTACTTCCATTCTTTCCTGACGAAGACAATTTGGTATTGTCATCAACAGGTAATTCTGCAATCTTTACCTTAAGGCTGACCGGTTTTCCATGTCGAATGACCCTGGCAGACACAGTTTTACCTACTTTTGTACTTCCCACCATTGGCGGCAGATCGGACGAGACATCTATTTTATCCCCGTTAAAACTGACAATTACGTCGCCAACCATAAAGTCGGCTGCTTCAGCAGGACTGCCACTCAAAACTTTTGCCACAAGCGCACCATGTGGTTGTTCCATACCAAAGGACTCAGCCAGTTCCCTGGTCACATCCTGTATCAACACACCTAACCAGCCACGTGAAACACGCCCCTGCTCTCTTAATTGTTTATAAATATCCTTGACAACTTTAATAGGTATGGCGAAAGACATACCCATGTAACCACCAGTACGACTGTAAATCTGGGAATTAACACCTATGACTTCACCTTGCAGGTTGAATAATGGACCACCGGAATTTCCGGGATTGATGGCAACATCGGTTTGAATAAATGGCACATAGTTTTCGTTCGGCAAACTACGACCCATTGCACTGATAATGCCCTGTGTAACAGAATGTTCAAAACCAAATGGTGAACCAATCGCCAATACCCATTCACCTACTTTTAACTTTGAAGAGTCTCCCATTTTCAGGGTTGGTAAATTTTTGCCATCGATCTTTAATACAGCAATATCACTGCGTTCATCAGTACCAATAACCTCGGCCACAAACTCTCTTCGATCATTAAGGCGTACTATGATTTCATCTGCATTTTGCACAACATGGTTATTAGTAATGATATAACCATCATTTGACATGATAAAACCGGAACCGAGTGATGTTCGCTGCTGATTGGGAACCATGCCTTCAGGGACTTCTCCGAAGAATTTGTTAAAGAAATCATAGAATGGACTGTCTTTCGGGATATCAGGCATATTATGTCCCTGAATCTCTCCCACCCCGTTGCCTTTCTTCAGAGTCGTACTGATATTCACAACCGCAGGGGAATTCTCTTCCACTAGCGGGACAAAGTCCGGTAACGAACGCGCCTGCGATGTTTGCATAGTCAAAACAAGGCAGATAAAAACAAGACTCAAAACTCTTTTAGACAATAGCATTCTGTAGTTCATCGATACTCCATAAAAATAAGTTTTTTTAGATAATATGGTATTGCCATCAAATAGAAAACAATTAAGATTCGCGGATAAATTATTTGTTTGAGACGACAGAGTTGGCAAATAATTTGACGGTATCCTGGGGAACTTCACCAATTGCAGTAATGAGATAACTGTCAGTCATTTTTGAAAAGGTATTGACGCCGCCCATACTGGAAGCTCCGGTGACAATATTTGCAGGCTTATCAAGCTTTTCAACGAATACCGAGACCATTGCCAAACCATCTGAATACATTAGATGTTCAACCGGCATCTGGCTTTCATCAACAATTTGTTTTTCCTGATCACTCATGACAAAACCATCAGGCATCCAGGTTGCCTTCCATGAGACGTCTCCTTTGTGAATTGGAAAATCTTCTGAGGAATTATCGTGCCAGGTGTAACCCATGCCTGATATTTCAGGCTTTAACCACTCATCAGGGATTTCATCAACAATTTGAATTTTTGCAAAAAAGAATTGTTCGAGTGGAGTACCTTCCTTGTTTTTTAACTCGGATTTAAGCAATAACTTTGATTCCAGATCAATCCACAACTGATAGCCATAACGATAATTGTCCCTGGGCAATATATCTACTACCCATGTAGGGCGGTTAGCAACACGATCCTGTCCGGCAATTGAAAAAGTATAATATTCCGAAACCTTGTTTATTTGTTCAGGCAACTGACTGATTTTGAATTGTCCTGGAGCGCTTTTTTCCACCATGACGGATTCATCATCAGGCAAAATGCAAGTCACAGAATTTTTATCACGGATGACCTCACGAGCAAAACCCGTCAATGAAACGATCCTTTCCTGTATGCCATTTTCATCGACTCTATGGATAATGCGCATGGTATCCATCTGTCCTTGTCGGCGATAAATAAAAACACCTTCATAACTCAGTTTATGGTTCGCCTCAGACATTTGCCTGATGAGCTTTTGTGCCGGTGTTATTTGATCAACAGCAAAAGAAGATGCTGAAACCAGTGTTAACAAAAGAAATAAAAAACGATGTGACAAACTATATGTGGTTCCTATGAGAAACTTATTCATCAGGCTTATTTATTGTTTGAATCTGCTTCGTTGGCAACCATTCTCACATGAGGTGGCATTCCACTGACACCGGTATTTGCCCGATATTCATTATGATTTACCATGTATCGGTTCAGTCTTGGGTCAACATTTTTGACCTGATAAACCTGCGCCTGACCTTTTTGCTGATTCACTAACTGTGGTGAAGTGGCCAAAGATGGCTGACTTGTAGCAATACTGGACTGTGCGATAACAGACTGTCCCGTCTCTGGAGATTGCCCTGCTCCTGGAATTTGATTCGCTTGTTGAACATTAAAAATTGCTACTGCAGCAACCGAAGCAGCAATGGCAAAACCCATGACTGGTTTCATTAAATCTGAGGATTTCTTCTTTCCTGGTGCAAGAACTGTTGGTTCCGAAGCAATCGCCTGACTCACATTAGTGGAGATGTCCCCAATATGCTCAGGTAAATGACCGCGTAATGAAGCACCAATGAGGTGATATCTTGTCCACGTCTGTTTGGCTTCATTATCTTGCAGTAGACTATCGATTACAGGCGATGACTCATGAGTCAGTTCATCGTCTACCAAGGCCGATATTTGGGCTGATAATTGTTCGCGTTTTTGCTCATTCATCTCATTTCACTCTGTATGTTCAGTTAATCTATTGTTCAATTAATGGTTTTAACTCTTTATCTATTGATTCACGTGCTCTAAATATACGTGATCTAACGGTACCTATCGGGCAATCCATGGCAACCGCAATATCTTCATAACTCAGGCCTTCTACCTCTCGCAAGGTGATTGCAATCTTCAAATCCTCAGGTAACGCCTCAATCGAATTGATGATGGTTTCCTGTATCTCGTCCCTCAACAACAAGTGTTCAGGGGTCTCCTGATGCCTTAGAGTGTGATCACCCTCGATTTGTTCCACATCATCGATATCATGTGCTGACTCAAGGGGTCTGCGGGACTTGACCGCCAGGTGATTCTTGGCTGTATTGACCGCAATACGGTACATCCAGGTGTAGAAAGCACTGTCGCCACGAAAATTCGGCAGTGCTCTATAGGCTTTAATAAAGGCCTCCTGGGCAATATCCTGTGCATCACTGGGATTATAGACAAACCTTGAGACCAGATTGATAATGCGCTGCTGGTATTTAAGTACCAGAAGATCAAAAGCTTTCTTGTCACCATTTTGTACTCTTTCTACCAGTTGCTTATCAGTAACGCTTTCGCCCATTCAGGCAAACCCCCATTTAGGCAAATACCATGTGTTATAATTCTTCTTTTATCGACCTGTAATATTGACCCGAAACCGGTAACAGAGTTCCAAAACCAGAGTTTCGAAACCAGGGTTCAAGAATAAATTCTAATCAATAGCTTACATTTGTTTCCACGTATATTATCTTAAGTCACAATGACACACCAATACCAACATGATGTCCTCGTAATCGGCAGTGGTGCTTCAGGCCTGAGCCTGGCGCTACAATTGGCAGAACATGCCTCCGTCGCCGTCCTGTCTAAAAGTGTGCTCAGCGAAGGCGCGACGTTTTATGCACAAGGCGGCGTTTCAGCCGTCCTCGATACCTGCGATTCAATTGATTCACATGTACAGGACACACTACACACAGGTGCAGGCCTTTGTAATGAGGATATCGTACGTTTTGTTGTGGAGCATGGCCGTGAGAGCATTCAATGGCTAACTGACCTGGGCGTAAATTTTACCAAGGTCGTTGATGCCGATGGCGGTGTCGATTTTCATCTACACAAGGAAGGCGGCCACAGTCACCGTAGAATCATTCATGCTTCTGATTCTACGGGGCGCGCTATCGAAACCACACTGGAAAACAGGGTTCGTGAACATTCAAATATCGAATTATTTGAATACCGGACTGCCATTGACCTGATAACCAGTGAAAAATCCGGACAATCTTTACCTGTAAACAGGTGTCTTGGTGCCTATGTCTATAACGAGGACGAATCAGCCGTTGAGGTATTCAAGGCCAAATTTGTTATCCTGGCGACAGGCGGTGTCGGTAAGGTTTATCTCTACACCAGTAATCCTGATATTTGTACCGGTGATGGTATTGCCATGGCCTGGCGTGCTGGT
>QNEM01000111.1 GCA_003645215.1 Gammaproteobacteria bacterium | reverse complement strand
CATTTCAGTGAGATTACCAGCAACAGTGATCTCTTCTACCGGATATTGCAATTCTCCATTTTCAACCCAGAAACCAGAGGCACCGCGTGAATAGTCTCCGGTGATTTGATTAACACCGAAACCGATCATGTCGGTGATGAACAGGCCGGTGTCCATTTGTTTAATCAGTTCTTCAACATCATGTTCACTGCTATCGATGGTGAGGTTATGTACACCCCCTGCATTGGCGGTTGGTTGTAGGCCAAGTTTTCTTGCGGAGTAACTACTGAGTACATAACCCTGCAAGATGCCATCGACGATCAAGTCACGGTTTCTTGTGGCCATGCCTTCATTGTCAAAGGGGGCGCTGCCGAGTGCGCCTTTGATGTGTGGTCGTTCATGGATGTGGATATGATCGGCGAACACCTGTTCATCAATTTTATCTAACAAGAAGCTGGCCTTGCGATAGAGACTGCCTCCAGAGATTGCAGTAATAAATGCAGAAAACAAACCTGAGGCAATTGGTGCTTCAAAGATTACCGGACAGTTTCTGGTGGATAGTTTTTTTGCATCCAGGCGCTGGGTGGTTCTTTTTGCGGCTTCTTTAGCTATCTCTTGAATACTCTGCAGATCATCTTTGTTGCGTGCCTTGCTATACCAGCCATCTCGCTGCATGCCATTGCTGGTTTCTGCAATGACTGTGCAATCAATGGTGTGGCTTGACCAGTGCCAGCCATCGATAAAGCCATGGGTATTGCCATAAAAATGATTGCCGGCATAGGTACTTACTGAGGTGCCATCGGAATTATTAATCCGTTTATCTTCATTTCTGGCGATGGCTTCGCAGTCGACTGCCAGTTGAATCGCATCTTCAGGTGTGATTTCCCAGGGATGATAGAGATCCAGTTCCGGGGTTTCTGATGCCATGAGTTCTGCATCTGGAAGACCCGCAAACTCATCTTCACTGGCGAAGCGGGCAATATCACAGGCGGCTTTGACAGTTTCCCTGATGGCCTTTTCACTGAAATCAGAGCTGCTGGCACTGCCTTTTTGCTGCCCAATAAAGACAGTCATGCCGAGACCCTTGTCACGTTCGTGTTCTACTTTTTCGACTTCATCCAGACGCGTCGTTACTGTCAGGCCGGCACCGGTACCGATGTCTGCTTCTGCAGCGGTGGCTCCCTGTCGTTTTGCCTCTTCAAGAATTTGCTGGATGATGCCTGTGAGTTCTTCTCTTTCCTGTTCTATACGACTATTCATTCTTTTATTTACGTTGCCTGTGTGTTTGGTTCGGTTTGGTCTTACTGAAAAATAAAAACGAATATTAACATTCATAATGGTTCAAGGTTTGTTAAAATCCTTCGCCATGGATGTTTCTCTGGTTTTAGATACCCTCAACGAATCTCAGCGTGAAGCTGTTGCTGCACCTGCCGGAAACATTATGGTACTGGCAGGTGCCGGCAGTGGTAAAACCCGTGTCCTGGTACACCGTATCGCCTGGTATATACAAACCAAGCAATCCAGTCCATTTGGCATCCTGGCAGTAACCTTTACCAACAAGGCGGCGGCCGAGATGCGTTCACGCATTGAAACCTTATTGGATGCACCCGCCGGGGGCATGTGGGTGGGAACATTTCATGGTCTGACGCACCGTATCCTGCGTGCGCATTGGCAAGAGGCGGGTCTTCCTCAGAACTTCACCATCCTCGATAGTGATGATCAATATCGCACCATTCGCCGCCTGCTACGCTCCATGGAAATAGATGAGTCAAATTGCCCGCCAAGAGAAGTGCAATGGTTTATTAATGCACGCAAAGATGATGGGCTAAGGCCACAGCATATCGATGATCATGGTGATCATACCTTGCATCAGATGATTCGAATCTACCAGGCCTATGAGGATGTCTGTAATCGATCCGGTGTGGTGGACTTCGCAGAATTATTATTACGTGCGCATGAATTATTTCGTGATAATAAAAGCATACTGGATCAGTATCGTGATCGTTTTCGTTTTGTGCTGGTCGATGAATTTCAGGACACCAACTCCCTGCAGTATGCCTGGTTGAGATTATTGGTCGGTGATAAGGGTTCACTGTTTGCGGTCGGGGATGATGATCAATGCCTGGATAGAGGAACCATGGTCACCATGGGGGATGGCTCATATAAACCTATTCACAAGATAAGCGTTGACGATCAGGTGTTATCAAGCTTTGGAGCCGGTGATTTCCGTCCTGCAAGAGTCACTGATTGTTTCAAACGTCAGCGTAAAGGCATGATGGTAAAGTTATATCTTCGTTCCGGAAAAATAATCAAAAGTACACCAGAACACACACATTTTGCAGGCTATTGTCTGGGCGAGACACCACAAACATATTTTTTATACATGATGTATAAGGCAGGAGTAGGTTATCGGCTTGGTACTTCCCAGGTTTATACCAAAGGTCGGGCCAAACCGCAGCTTGGATTCAAGCAGCGGTCAATACAGGAACATGCGGATGCATTATGGATTATTCGAACCCATGCCAGTGAAAATGAAGCACGTGCTGATGAAACGATCACCTCACTTAAATATGGACTCCCGACATTACCTTTTACAGCCCGTAAGGGAAAAGCGCGTAATGGTCTTGTTCATGATGTTAATTATATAAGCAGAGTATTTCAGTCACTAGATACTGAAACATCAGGCCAGCGGTTGCTTGAAGACGTTGGTTTGGATTTGAACAGACCTCATCACATGCCTCAGGCGCGTAACTCAAATCGGCGTTCAGTTGTCATTACCTTATGCGGGGATCGTCGGGGAAGTAATCCCATGCACCGTATTTCTATGGTGGGGGTCAACGAACATGACAAGCATACTTTGCAGTCACTGGGTCTTAGCGTACGCCAGGCCAAGAAAGGATCTAAAAGCTGGAGATTTGAAACAGTGCGCAGTGATTTCGGAGAAGTCATGGATATTGCCAATCGGATTAGAAAAGCACTGGATACAAAGATGGTGCTCAATGGACATATGCTAAAGGTATCCTTACCATTTATTAATGCACTCAGTATTCGTCAAGGTATGGTAATGGCAAGCAGTGATGGAAGCTTTGATGTTATTGAGAAGATTAAGTATGAAAAAGCTGACACATTTGTGTATGACATCAATGTCGATCGCACCCATAATTTTGTTGCCAATGGTGTAGTGACACATAATTCGATCTACAGTTGGAGAGGCGCACGTGTTGAAAATATGCAGCAGTTTAAAAAGGATTTTTCAGATCCTCTACTGGTCAAGCTTGAACAAAACTATCGTTCGACCGCGAATATATTGAATGCCGCGAATGCACTGATCACTAATAACAGTTCACGTTTAGGCAAGGAATTATGGACTGATGGTGACAGTGGCGAGAAGATCGCTATATATAATGGCTATAACGAACATGATGAAGCCCGCTATGTTGTTGAGCAAATCTCAAGCTGGCAAGCCAAGACGGGTCATTATAATGACAGTGCTGTTTTGTATCGTGTCAGTGCCCAGTCGCGTGTTATTGAAGAAGGTTTGATGCGTGCCAGTATTCCTTATCGTGTTTATGGCGGTATGCGTTTTTATGAACGCGCTGAGATTAAAGATGCCCTGGCTTATGTTCGTCTTTCTACATTTCAGGATGATGATGTCTCGTTTGAACGTATTGTAAATACTCCAACCAGAGGCATAGGTCAGCGGACTGTTGAAGAACTCAGAAGTATTTCTCGCCAGGAAAAATGTTCACTGTGGCAAGCGGCACAAAATATTTTGACAGACAAATTACTCAGTGCCCGTGCCCTGAATGCACTGGAAGGCTTTATGCAGTTGATCACCCATATGGGTCATAACAAGGGCCTGCCTCTGGATGAAATAGTGGATAATGTGATTAAGGCCAGTGGTCTCATCGATCATTACCGTAAAGAAAAAGGTGAACGTGGTCTGGCTCGTATCGAAAACATGGAAGAACTGGTCAATGCTGCGGGAGAATTTAATACGGATGAGGATGAAATGTTGCAGGACATGGAACCCTTGCAGGCATTCCTTGCCCATGCTGCTCTTGAGTCTGGCGAAACACAGGCAGGAGAACATACGGACTGTGTGAATTTAATGACGCTACATTCTGCCAAGGGCCTGGAGTTTCCTAATGTGTATTTGATCGGGATGGAAGAAGGATTATTTCCACATCAACGCAGCATGGAAGATTTATCCCAGTTAGAAGAAGAAAGGCGTCTCTGCTATGTGGGCATTACCCGTGCTGAAAAGGCACTGACGATGGTTTATACACAGCATCGGCGTTTGCATGGTCAGGATTATTACCCGCAACCCTCACGATTCATCAGTGAGTTGCCTGAAGAGTTAGTCAATGAAGTGCGCATGGGGGGATCGATTGCTGAACCGATGTTCGCCCGCACAAGACAAGGTGGTGTTGTCAGCGAAGGTTATGATACAAGCAGTGGTGTTTACACATTAGGACAACGTGTGTCCCATGCGAAATTTGGTGAGGGGATTATTCTGAATCTGGAAGGTTCAGGAGGGACCACCAGGGTACAGGTAAATTTTGAAGAAGCAGGCAGCAAGTGGTTGGTGGCAGAGTACGCGAATCTGGAAACAGCCTGAAGAATAACATTAAAGAATTATTAATATTAATCAAAGAATAAACGGGAAAAGAGCATGTTGAGAGTATTTCAAGGGATCCTTATAGGGTTATGTCTTTTGTTAACTGCCTGTAGTGGATCAGATAGTGGACAGACAGCAGGAACAACGACAGGAACAAGTCAGCAGACATTCAAATGGAAAATGGTAACTACCTGGCCAGCGAATTATCCCGTGTTCCAGGAAGCTGCCGAGAAATTTGCAGCAGACATAAAGATCATGAGTCAGGGTCGACTGGATATTCATGTTTATGCTGGCGGGGAGCTGGTGCCACCATTGCAGGTATTTGATGCCGTCTCACAAGGTACTGTGGAGATGGGTCATGGCTCACCCTATTACTGGGCCGGCAAGGTCCCTGAGGCACAATTTTTTTCATCAGTCCCCTTCGGTATGACAGCCAAAGGTATGAACGCCTGGATTTATCACGGCGGTGGTCTGGAGTTATGGAAGGAAGTCTATGCGCCTTTTAACGTGATACCGATGCCGATGGGCAATACTGGCGTACAAATGGGTGGCTGGTTTAATAAAAAGATTGATTCATTAGAGGACATCAAAGGCCTGCGCATGCGTATTCCAGGTCTGGGTGGCAAGGTCTTCAAGCGTGCTGGTGGTAACCCTGTTTTGTTACCCGGCAGTGAGGTCTATACCGCACTGGAACGTGGCACGATTGACGCGACGGAATGGGTTGCACCGTTCCATGATATGCGTCTCGGCCTGAATCGGGCAGCAAAATATTACTATTTCCCGGGCTGGCATGAACCAGGCACAGTGTTCGAGCTGATGGTTAACAGTCAGGCATGGGCGGAATTACCAGATGATTTGCAATTGATGGTTGAGACAACCGCAGCAGCCGTGAGTGAGTGGATCTATGCACAAATGGAATTCAATAATCATGTGGCCTTGCAGGAGCTACGCTCAAAACAAAATATCGAAATACTGGAGTTTCCCCCTGAAGTATTGGCAGAGCTGAAACGCCTGACTAAAGTAACGCTTGATGATGAGGCGTCCAATGATGCCAAATTCAAGAGGGTATACGATGCCTACACGGCATTCAGTGAGAGTTACAAGGACTGGAGCAAGACATCTGATGAAGCCTATCAAAGGGCGTTAGGGGAATGAGTTAAGTCAGGTTGAGCGTATGCCTAAAATAAAAAAGGAGGCTTTTGCCTCCTTTTTTGTTATGAAATGAAACAGGCCTTATTGGCTATTAGTGATTATGTAATCAACCGCTGCCTTCACATCATCATCACTCAGACTCGGATTTCCGCCCTTGGCAGGCATAGGCATACCTGAAGCACCTGTATAGCCTGTAATAGCATGTTCATAGAGTGTGTCCTTGCCCTGTTCAATTCTTGGTGCCCAGGCAGCCGCATCACCTAGTTGAGGAATACCAGGTATTCCTGAGCCGTGACAGGCTATGCAAATGCCATCATAAGTCTTCTTGCCTACGTTACCACTTCCAGCGGCAGCCATTTCTGTATCTGCTTCCATGGCAGTACTTTCTTCATTAGCTGGCGCAACTTCAGGTTCATCCCCCTGTATTTGTACCTTGGCAATCGGTGCAGTGTTTTTCATGACTGCAGCGCTATCGTCTGTTGGTGCCTCATCCCCGCACCCCGTCAATCCAGCCAGGCTCATGAAAATAACCATCATGGCAGGTATAAAATTCCTTAAAATCATATTATTTTTCTCTCGATTTATTTTTTATTATCCAGTGAGCAACAGCTCAAAGCATGAATTATTCTACCCACTACCAAACATTACACCCAGGACCATGAAGGTGCCCATGAGGACGCCCAGGACAATCAGGACGATGGTAAAATTTTTGAAAAATGCTTTATCTTGTTCTTGACTCATTTTCTATTCTCCTGTGACAAAAGGGCTTAAAGAATGAAGTATCTTAAATTGAATTTATTATCTGTTTCGTTACAGTTTGTTTTCGTGGAATAGTATACCTGCACTTATTCCCCGAGAAAACTTCATATATACCCAAACTACTCGGAAACCTGGATTTCCAAGTAGTTTGGGTATAGACGCCAGAAGGACGAAAAGGTACCCTTTTCGCAGTTTTAGCCAGTCAAGCGCCCGTAGCTCAGTTGGATAGAGTGTTGGTTTCCGAAACCAAAGGTCACAGGTTCGAATCCTGTCGGGCGCGCTAGGGAGGCCTTGGTAATCGCGGCTTTCCAGGGAATCCGCCGGTTAGCTGTCTGCGAACGCGCCAACGTCCCGCCTACGCGAGGTGGGTGCGCTCCCTAGGCGGATTGCTCAAGGGGTATCGCGCGAGTCGAGCGCAATGTCGGCTGCTCCGGGGCGGTTCAGCAGCACCGGTGCGGGTAGGCTACGGCGCAGGT
>QNEM01000110.1 GCA_003645215.1 Gammaproteobacteria bacterium | reverse complement strand
GTTTGTATATACAACCAATTGTTCCGTTATTGAAAAAAGGCGAAGATGAAAAGACCAGGCATTATGAATGTTTGATAAGGATGATAGATGAAGATGGAAAGATTGTGCCGCCCGGTGCTTTCCTGCCTGCCGCTGAGCGCTATGACCTTTCTATCAGGATTGATCAGTGGGTATTTGATGCAGCCTATGCCTGGCTCGAGAAACGCCCTGGTAAAGCCAAAGGTTTGACTTCCTGTTCAGTAAATTTATCGGGCCATTCATTAAGTAATGATGAATTTTTGAGACATATTGTAGGAAAACTGGAAAAAGGAACAGTCCTGCCATCAAGTTTTTGTTTTGAAATAACAGAAACTGTCGCAGTAGCTAAATTATCTAATGCAATCAGATTTATGGAAGTACTAAGAAGCATAGGTTGTTATTTTGCGCTTGATGATTTTGGCAGTGGTGTTTCTTCATTTGGATATTTGAAAAATTTACCTGTTGATTTCCTGAAGATTGACGGGATGTTCATCAGGGACATGGTAAATGACCCGATTGATCTGGAAATGGTCAGGTCGATTAATGAAATCGGTCATGTGATGGGCAAAAAGACCATTGCCGAATTTGTTGAAAATGAGGAAATTTTACAGTGTTTGAAAAAGCTGGGTGTTGACTACGCCCAGGGCTTTCATGTGGGGAAACCGAGAGCGATCAAGGTGCCTGCTGTAAAGGCAAGCAAACCCAAGGTGGCAAAGAAAAAAGCCAGGAAGAAAAAGCGGGTTGTCAGAACCAGAAAGACCGATTAACAAAAAAACATCTGCAGAATTTCAATCCTGTAATAAGCTTGATCCAATCCCGTTAAAACGGGATATCGTCGTCGAAATCATCATTAGACTTTGCGCCTGCAGTAGCAGGTGCTGATTGTTGCGGTTGCGGTGACTGATCAAAACTTGCAGTGGTTCCGCCACTTTTACTGCCCAGCATTTGCATTTCATTGGCAACAATTTCTGTTGTATAGCGGTCTTTACCTTCTTTATCCTGCCATTTGCGGGTCTGTATACGGCCTTCAACATAAACCTGGGAACCTTTGCGCAAATATTCACCGACGATTTCTGCCAGGCGACCGAAAAACACAACACGGTGCCATTCAGTACGTTCTTGCATTTCACCGGACTCTTTATCTTTCCACTGTTCATTTGTTGCGATACTGATATTTGCAACGGCTGCGCCACCGGCGGTGTATCTGATGTCAGGATCCTGTCCCAGTGATCCTAAAATTATCGCTTTGTTTACGCCTCTGGCCATCTTGATTTCCTCTTGAATTTTTTGTCAGTTGATTGCAGTCCCCACGTGATCACAGCCCACATGGGGGATAGTAATTTTCAGTCTTCGTCCTGGACCTGGTTCGTCGGCAGCATGATTACCAGGAACCAGATCAGTGTCATGATACCACCAAAAATGAATACCGCAGACAGTCCGAAATGTTCATGGATAATGCCACCAATTAGCCCACCCGTAAATGTTCCGATGAACTGGGACGAGGCATAGACACCCAGGGCCGTACCTTTGCTGTTTTTTGATGACATTGTCGAAATCAATGAAGGCAAGGATGCCTCCAGGTAATTGAAAGCCGTGAAAAACACCAGAAGCATGAACGCCAATGCCACCAGCGTGTTGTGCCAGAAAAAGTAACCTGTCTGTGATACCACGAGTAGCAGTACAGCGCCTTTGAAGAAGGCTCCTGATGTCTGTGTGCGTTCTCCGATAATGATGGCCGGTGCCATAAAGATGATCGAGGTAAACAAAACGGGCAGGTATATCTGCCAATGATGGGCCGATGCCAATCCTGCGTAATCCTGTATGGCTGTGGGCACTACGATAAAGTTGGCCATTAAAACGGCATGCAGGATGAATATGCCCAGATTCAACTTCAGCAGCCTGCGTTCCCTTAATACATTGCCCAGCATTGCCAGCGAGACTTCCGCATCACTATGGAAGGAGGATGTCTCAGGTGTGGGCACCACAAGGTAAAGCACGACCATGGCCAGCACTGCCAGTAGCGCACTTAAGATAAATATCCCGGAAACGCCTATCACTGCATCCAGTAGCGGGCCAGCGATGAATGCCAGTGAAAATGCAAAGCCGATACTGATACCTATCAGGGCCATGGCCTTGGTTCTTTGTTGTTCGCGAGTCAGATCTGCGGCCAGCGCCATCAGTGCCGCGGATATTGCCCCCGCACCTTGTAGTGCGCGTCCCATGATCATTACCCAGATAGATTCGGCCTGACTGGCAATCAGGCTGCCCACTATAAATATCAACAGGCCTGCTAAAATCACCGGTTTCCTGCCCACTTTGTCTGACAACATACCAAAGGGGATCTGCAGAGATGCCTGGGTCAGACCATAGACACCGAAGGCAAGTCCTACCAGGGTCGGTGTCGAATCAGTCAGCGTCCTGGCATAGAGGGTGAATACCGGCAATATCAGGAATAGCCCCAGCATCCTCAGGAACAGGACGGACGCCAGACTCAGGCTCCCTCTCAGTTCTGTTGCTGTCATTTTATCTTTAGGCGGCATGCCTGATTTTGAATTCATTAATGACCCAAGTGCTTAAAAAAGGGCACATATTGCCAGCAACGAACCCTTTGAACAATGTATACTTACGTGTTCGCATTAATGAAAACAGAATCTATTCATGGACACAATCAGATTACGTGGTGCACGTACTCATAACCTGAAGAATGTTGACCTTGATATCCCCAGGGATAAGCTGATTGTTATCACGGGTTTATCGGGTTCAGGAAAATCTTCTCTGGCATTTGATACGATTTATGCCGAAGGCCAGCGTCGCTATGTCGAATCACTTTCTGCCTATGCCAGGCAGTTTCTGTCGATCATGGAAAAACCGGATGTCGATTTGATTGAAGGTTTATCACCTGCCATTTCTATTGAGCAAAAATCAACTTCACATAATCCACGTTCTACCGTGGGGACCATTACCGAGATTTACGATTACCTGAGATTATTATTTGCCAGGGTTGGTGAGCCGCGCTGTCCGGAACATGATCTCCCCCTGGCGGCACAAACCATCAGTCAGATGGTGGATCATGTACTGGAGCAACCAGAGGGCAGGCGTCTCATGTTGCTGGCACCCGTGGTGCAGGGACGTAAGGGCGAACATGTTCAGTTAATCGAACGTTTACGTAGTGAAGGTTTCGTACGTGCGCGTATCGATGGTGTTGTCACGGAACTTGATCAGGTACCGGATCTGGATTTATACAAGAAACACGATATCGAAGTTGTGGTTGATCGTTTCAAGGTACGTCCGGATCTGAAATTGCGCCTGGCAGAATCATTTGAAACAGCGATTCGCCTGTCGGATGGCGTTGCCAGGGTTGTTCCTATGCCAGATCCTGAAGAGAAGATTGCTGACATAGAGGAGCTGATTTTTTCTTCTCGCTTTGCCTGTCATCAGTGTGGCTATAGCCTGAATGAGTTGGAACCTCGCGTATTTTCATTTAACAATCCCGCCGGGGCCTGTCCCGCTTGTGATGGCCTTGGTGTAGAACAATTTTTTGATCCTGCCCGTGTCGTGCAACATGAAGAACTAACTTTACCCGGTGGTGCGATTCGTGGCTGGGACAGACGCAATGCGTATTATTTTCAATTGATTAAATCTCTGGCCAGCCATTATAAATTCAGGATAGATACACCCTTTTGTGATCTTGCAGATGAAATTCAGAACGTTATTCTTTATGGCAGTGGTGATGAAGAAATTAATTTCAAATATTTAAGTGACAGGAAAGGCGTAGTTAAGAGAAGACATGCCTTTGAAGGGGTGATCCCCAACATGCGTCGTCGTTACCATGAAACAGATTCGGCCATGGTGCGCGAACAACTGGTTAAGTATATGAATAGTCGGTCATGCCCGGAATGTCATGGCACCCGATTAAACACTGCCGCACGTCATGTCTTTGTTAATGAGTACACTCTGCCTGATATCACTGCAATGCCGGTTGATACCGCAAGAAAATGTTTTTCAGAATTAAAGATGGAAGGCCAACGCGCCGAGATTGCCGCCAAGATCCTGAAAGAAGTGGTTGATCGCCTACAGTTCCTGGTTAATGTCGGTCTGGATTATTTAACCCTGAATCGTAGTGCTGAAACCTTGTCAGGAGGGGAGGCACAACGCATTCGATTAGCCAGCCAGATTGGCGCGGGTCTGGTCGGTGTTATGTACGTATTGGATGAACCTTCTATTGGTTTACATCAGCGTGATAACCGACGCTTGCTGACAACCCTGAAACACCTGAGAGACATGGGTAATACCGTGATCGTGGTTGAACATGATGAAGAGGCGATACTTGAAGCAGATCATGTCATTGATATAGGCGTCGGTGCCGGGGTGCATGGCGGTAATATCATCGCCCAGGGGTTGCCTGAAGACATCATCAAAAACAAGGAATCAGTCACCGGACAATTTTTGTCAGGTACAAGACAAATTAATGTGCCTGCAGAGACAACACCATTTGATAATGCCAGGGTGTTCAAACTGGAAGGCGCGACCGGGAATAACCTGAAAGATGTAAACATCGAATTACCCATCGGTTTGATGACCTGTATCACCGGGGTTTCAGGATCGGGCAAATCGACACTGATCAACGAGACCTTGTATAAAATTGCTGCACGTGAAATTAACGGTTCCAGTCTGGAGCCAGCGGCATACAAATCCGTAACCGGTCTTGACTGGTTTGATAAGGTCGTTGATATCGATCAAAGTCCGATTGGAAGAACACCACGTTCAAATCCGGCAACCTATACAGGACTCTTTACCCCCATCCGGGAATTATTTTCTGCTACCCATGAAGCACGTTCTCGCGGTTATAAACCAGGGCGTTTCAGTTTTAATGTCAAAGGCGGGCGTTGTGAAGCCTGTCAGGGTGATGGTGTCATTAAGGTAGAAATGCACTTTCTGCCTGACATCTACGTGGCCTGTGATATATGTAAAAGTCAACGCTATAACAGGGAGACGCTGGATGTTCGTTATAAGGGCAAGAACATTCATGAAATACTGGATATGACGATTGAAGAGGCCAGGGTATTTTTTGATCCGGTACCTGTGATTGCACGTAAGTTGCAGACACTTGTTGATGTCGGGCTTGCCTATATTAAATTAGGTCAGAACGCGACGACATTGTCTGGCGGTGAGGCACAGCGAGTTAAACTTTCTCGCGAATTATCAAAAAGAGATACAGGCCGGACCTTATATATCCTCGATGAACCGACCACTGGCTTACACTTTCATGATATTGAGCAGTTATTGCATGTATTACATAGACTGCGTGATCATGGTAATACCATGGTGGTGATAGAACACAATCTGGATGTGATAAAGACGGCTGACTGGATAATAGATCTGGGTCCTGAAGGTGGTGACGGTGGTGGTGAGGTCGTTGCCGTAGGCTCGCCGACTGAAGTTGCGGCCAACAAACGATCACATACCGGACATTATTTAAAACCATTACTTGAACGACACAGTAAGTCGAACAAGAAAGTAAAGGCGGCGAAAAATAAAAAAGGAACAAAAGCAAAGACAGCAGTAATGTCATGACGATTAAATCATTTTTTAGTTTATTTATCTTACTGATGCTTAGCCCTTTCAGTATGGCCAATGAATTCGATGTGCCGTTCCTTGAAGATCATTCACGGTATCCTGTGAACTGGCAGGAATTACCCGAGCCATATCACACCGAATCTGCGAACAATCCACCAAGACTGATAGCACAACCGGAACAGGCATCTCTTTCGGTACCGGAAGGTTTTGTTGTCGAAGAATATTTATCTGATTTCATGCGACCCAGATTCATGTTGCTTGGCCCTGACAACGAGATTCTTCTGTCGGACATGGGTGCCGGGATTGTCTATGTTATACGCGATAAAAAAGCGCTGCCATTAATTACGGATTTAAGTCGCCCCTATGGCCTGGCATTGTATAAGGACTGGTTGTATGTTGCTGAAGCCAGTTCGGTGAAGCGTTACAAGTATTCATCAAAACAGGGCAGTGTCGGCAAAGGCGAAGAAGTGATTCCCTTGCATCGCTATGCAACTATTCATATCACACGGTCTATTCTGTTTGATGAAACTGCCAGGAAACTCTATCTAACGGTTGGATCGGGTTCAAATGTTGACCTTGGTGAAGCCCCAATTCGCGCAGCGGTAAGCCGTTACAATCCCGATGGAACAGGGTTTGAATTATTCGCTACAGGTATTCGCAACCCCGTTGGTTTGCAGTGGTATCCTCATGCAAATAACTCTGAGTCAAAAGTATTATGGGTTACAGCTCATGAGCGGGATGGTCTGGGCGATGATCTGGTACCGGACTATTTTACCAGCGTAGAAGAGGGTGGATTCTATGGTTGGCCCTATGCCTATATTGGCCCGCATGAAGATCCCCGTCACCCGGGTGTTGCACCGGACAAGGTCAGGCAAACGCTATATCCTGATGTCCTGTTAGGCAGCCATGTTGGCTCACTGGATTTTACCTTTTATACAGGCACACAATTCCCGAAAAAATATCAGGGTGGTGCGTTTTTGGCATTACATGGTTCATGGAATCGATCAAAGCGTACCGGTTACAAGATTGTCTTCGTGCCTTTTAAAAAAGGCCAGCCAGTATCAGGACCTGAAGATTTTCTGACTGGCTGGATGTTAGCCGAGGACAAGGCTGAGGTCTGGGGTCGGCCTGTAGCGGTATTACAGATGCCCGATGGTTCGCTCTTGATTAGTGACGATGGAGCAGGCAAGCTCTGGCGTGTAAGCTACACGAAGTAAGAAAACAGGGGGCTGAGAATGTTACTTTTTATATTGGGGTTGATACTGTTTTTCAGTATACACATGCTGCCATTCTATCCTGAATATCGAGCGCAACTGATAGAAAAACTGGACAATGACACTATTTATGGTGAAGGCATGAATAAGATCATCTTCAGTGTTATTTCACTACTCGGAT
>QNEM01000109.1 GCA_003645215.1 Gammaproteobacteria bacterium | reverse complement strand
GGCTGGGATAATAAACGATTACGAGTCATATACGAACAAGACGGAAAATGCAATCACTGCGGCATAGACGAGTGGCAGAATAAGCCACTGACGTTAGAAGTTGATCACATCGACGGTAATAACCAAAACAACGAACGTGGAAATTTAGAAGGCTTATGTCCGAATTGTCATAGTCTTACAGAGACATGGTGCGGAAGAAACAAAGCAAGAAAAGACCCTAAAGATTATGTAACTAACGAAGAAAAAGTTAAAGCGTATTTAGAGACTGGCAACATTAGACAAGCACTACTTAAAGTAGGATTGGTAGCGAAAGGTGCTAATTACGGACAGATGAAAAAAGCCCTTACAGAATGGGGTATAGATTATAAATAATTTATGGCCTGGCGTTGATGAGCACTAGCTCTAAGACTATGGCCACCATATTTGCAGTAAAGTGATTATTACGAACAGCATAACAGCATCCTAGGCGTTTATGTATTCTTGTCGTATGCGTTCGTCACTTCGGTGGTTGAGATCCATACTGCATCTCAATTTTGTGTAATGACTTTAGGAGTGTACCACTGTTCATACTACTCGAACATGTTGCTTGGGTGAGAGGCCCAAACCGTTGTCGGTAAAGATGCGGCTACAGGGCCTGAAGAAACCGTCTACACAAATCAATTTTAGGTAACCAAGCGGCGACTGGTTATAAAGAGAGTTGGAGTTATTACTACCTGGCTAATTGTGGTCATAGTATATAACTTAATAGTGAAACCACCAACTTTAGTGCAATGTGTGAGCATCCTACCTAAATACTAAATTATGCTCGATTGGTGAAATTAGGATCACATGAGGTTTACATCTTCAAGTAGCGGGGGCGGAACCTGCATCGAGTACCATATTACTTGACATCACCACTATTATCATGTATAATAGTAGTATAAATAAATAATAGGTGATTATTATGGAATTTGAAGATTTATTAGATTGGACAGGTGATAATATAGACGGAATTAGTATGTCTATTATCGATGTACTCGAAGGATTTGAAGCTGAGAATATAGATTCTGTCAGAACAGATGATGTAATTAAAATTACATTCACACCACCAAATCATTACAGTGGTGATATACTAGAAGAATTGTGCAGCGAATATGGACCATCAGCCACACCAGCATATACGTATACGTGGTCAGTTGGTGATGAAACTGTAATATTTGAATTGCCCGATGATGTAATTATAATCAAATGATAAACCAAAATTATAGCGGTATAGCTTAACAGGTTAGAGCATCGGTCTTTGAAATCGATTGACTACGTTCGAGTCGTAGTGCCGCTGCCAAATGATGTCTGAGACATGCCTCTGTTTCGTCGTGTAATACACTCCCTGGAACACAGTGATATTAGCTACGCTCCGGATTTACTATCAGACACTTTATTAAGGAATATGTTATGAATGATTTAAAAGACTATGCACCGTTTGATAAATGGATTGCAAAGGATGATCTAATCGTTGGTGTAACGTATTTCTGCAAAGGTAGGAACTTTACTGAAGGCGTATGGAACGGAGAGCGTTTCGAATATATGCGGGAGAAGTGGGGTGCAACATATCCAGCAGTGGAAGATCACTGGGACGAAGGTGCACCATACGGTACAGTAAAGCCATTTAAACAGATTTAATGCCCCGAATCCCTGCGTTTGGCTACGAACCAGATCTCTAAAGCTAGGGTGGAGAGTGCGAGGTTCGATTCCTCATCGGGGCTCCAATTTTAACTTTATAGTTTAGTGGTAGAATGGGCAGAACTTAAATATGTCTGCAACAAAAAGCTGTTATTTTGATATCAGATCAATATCATAGGCAGTAATCAGTTTGGGGGATGCCCCGGTGGTGTTGGTTCGAATCCAACTGAAGTTAAATTTAACAAAAGGAAGTAAAATGAAAGATACGTGTATATACGTAATGCCGAAAAACTATTCAACAATTGATACTATGATGTATCTAGATGATTTGGGTCTTAACCATTTTGTTGTATATTATAATGATGAGATCAAAAGGCCGTTTGTAGTCATCGACAACGAAGAAGAATCATTTCTGTTTTCATTGCACGGTATCGGTAAAATAGTATACGATGGCGAGGAAGTAAAATGAAAGTAATAGAAAAGTCCTGGGCAAAGAGAAGAATCCCAGAGAAAGAGAAGAAAGTAATTAATGTACGCATTCCGGACTATAAGCAGGAGCAGAATCATTTCTGTGATATGCACGTAGAATATGAGGATGGTACGAAGGCAACGTATATAGCACGAGTGATCCACAATGAGATAAAAGATGAGTGGATTGTAGATGGTATGCATGTTGCAGTAAAGATTTAACAAATTATGGTAGATGTAGTAACCAGTGGAGGTTGCCCCGGTTTTGAACACCGGTGAGTCCGAAAGGGCAGGGTTTCGATCACTCCGTCTTCCGCCCTTGAGGCGTAAATCCGCCTAGTTATGATAAATAAGTATATGTATTATACTATTTATAGAATAACGAATCTAGTTAACAGCAAACTCTATATAGGAGCTCATAAGACTGACAATATAGAAGATGGATATATGGGCTCGGGTAAGATACTGGGCTATGCAAAAGACAAGTACGGATTGGAGAATTTCAATAAAGAAATTCTCCACACGTACGACAACACCAAAGAGATGTATGCAAAAGAGAAAGAACTCGTAAATGAAGAGTTTATTGCAAGGAAAGATACTTACAACATTAAAATAGGTGGGTTTGGTGGATTCGACTATTTAAATAGTGCAGACTACGATAATCCATCACACAGTGCAGAACATGCAAGAATGATGTATAAAGTGGGGTATGATAAGAGAGTTGCAGCATATAATAAACTATGGGAAGATCCAGAATTTGTAGTAGAATGGGGCAGATTAAGTAGCGAACGGCAAAAAGAACAATATCAAAATGGTAGAGTTCCTGCGATGCTAGGAAAGACCCATACTAACGAAGCTAAACGTAAAATCGGCAAAGCTAATTCTATCAATCAAAAGGGTGAACGGAATTCGCAATATGGAAAACCACGGTCCGATGCAGTTAAGAAAAAGATAGCAGAAGCATTAAAGAATAAGCCAATGTTAACGTGCCCGCACTGTAAGAAAGAACATAACAATGTAGGTGTAATGAATAAATGGCATTTTGATAAATGTAAAGACAAATTATGATCGCCCGGTACGTTCACTGTAACGAAGCATAATGTATTCGCAGCTAACAGCACAGGATGATCGCCAATTTAGTATAGTGCTAAACGTATTAGATAAATAAGTATACATACTGTTATAGTATGATAAAATTATTTAAGGAGAATGTTATGTACACTCTAAACAACCTGAAAGAACAGGTATCTAATATAGGCAAATTTGCACATAGTGAAAATGTTTATTTCGAAGAAGATTCGGATAAAAAACTAAGATTTAAAATTTATACTGATAATAATTCATATTCTGTTGTTGCAACAATCGACAATAATGGCCATTCCTATCTAGGGTGTGTTGCAAGCAATCGGAAGCCTCGAGCTGGCGAAACGTGGACGAGAGGAAACGATTTGGCAGATGGTAATTTAAGTCAAAGTACTTGGAATAATATACTTAGTGATATTGTTTCGTATGAACTAGTACGAATACACAAAAACGATAAAACAAATTAATGCTTGGTTTCGCATATTTGCGTCCGACGGGAGTCATGACCCTTAGGAGAATGAAGAGGAAGTAATCTTCGCCCAGCTCCAAATTTAGGTAGTGTGGCTGAGAGGCTTAAGGCACCTGGTTGCTAACTAGACGAGTATAACTGCTCCGTAGGTTCGAATCCTACCACTACCGCCAAATATGTGACTCTGGCAGAGACGGTTCTATTGCGTGAGTTTGAAGAACTCAAGATCTCGGTTCAACTCCGAGGGGTCGCACCAAATTTTGTTATCTATAAAATCCAAGACGGGAGGTTAGCGAAGGGTTCGAGTCCCGAGGGAGGATTAATCATCCTTGCTTACCGTCAGTAACAAAACACATTATGGTCTGCGGGCGATGTACACTATGTCTTAGTTCAATGACCACCATATTAAGCTCTCGTATCCCAATTTGGCAGAGGAGGTAGTTTTAGAAACTATTAATGTGTCGGTTCGAATCCCACCAGTTCCGCCTAATTAGATAAATACAATTATGCGTTTATTTGAAATTAAAAACTGGGATGACACATCTTGGACTAACGGGAAAGTAACATTAAGTATAAAGGATTTACTCAACGGTCCTCTTAAAGATGTATCTGTTAAGAAATTAAAAGTAAAAGACTTAGCACATATGGTTATTGATAGTGCCCACGATGATTCGAGCAGAATCGACAAAGCAGACCTACAATATCCAATCATAATAGTAGTAGACAATGGAAAATATAAATACGTGTTGGACGGGAATCACAGACTAGCTAAGGCTGTTAAACATGATCTTCCTACAATTGACGGGAAAATATTAGACCTATCTACTCTTCCTGATAATCACGCTTCTTTATTTAGATAATTTTTATCTAAGCACCAAATTTAGACATAGATAGTTCCTATATACCCCCACAGGTGATAAACCTGTATCCAAATATACTATCCGTCTAATATATTCAAAAGAGGTTGACAAATCCTTTTAACGACAGTATAATATACACAACAGGAGAATAAAATGGCTTTGATGTTTGAGGTATATTATAAGGGAAAATTATTAGGAACGTGTCCGACAGACGAACGACATGATCTTATTAGGAAACATGTCGACAATCCGGAAAAAGATATCCAGACTGGAGACATAGAATTTAAAGTAATATCAACAAAAGGTTGACATCACCACTTTAAGATAGTATAATACATACTATTAAATAGTTTTGTGGCAAATATAGTTCCTATAAAACAACACTTGAAATGTAACATACTATACGCCACACTTTATTAAGGAGCACGAAATGAACAAGTTATCATTAAACGAAACAAACCAAAGCCTATTACAATTATTTAACATTGTTATAGAAGATACCGATACTGTAGTTAACAGCCCAAGGTATGACCTACAATCAGGTACTGTTCTTTCTGGCCACTTTTCAACCAAATTAGCTAATAAGGTAACTGAATTTGCATTGGCAGATACTGTTAATGATTCGGACCTTATTAAAACATTTTATAAATCTTGGACAGATATTACTGACAAGACCCGTTTAGAATTGTACTTAGATCAAGTGGTGCATTACATGACTACATACGGTCAATTGAAGCCTGGCTTCATGTACATTCCAAACGAAGATTTTGATGTTGAATTGCCAAATGCAGAAAGAGCACCAGTACGTGTCATCACTACTGTTACTCGTGATGCTGCAATCAACAGAATTACTGAATTTTTAGACTCAGGTATTGCACTTGAAGAAGCAACATTGACAACTCTTATTACGCTATTACGTAGCCTAGAGTATGTATTCGCTGGAACGTTTGCAAACAAAGAAGCGAACATTTATGTTGCTAGACTAACAGGTACTTTACCTTCTGCGGCTGAAGAGTTTTTACGTTATGTAATCTTCAACGTAACAGAGTCTACTTTACTAATTAAAAACCCTGCTACTATCCTAGCATTAAAGGAAAGTAACTATAATTACAAGCACGATTTAGAAGCGTACATTAAGCAGAACGATATTGTTGAATTGGCTAAAGTGTTCAATCGTTTCAAGCCATTGTTTTTGGCTATGAAGAAAGATAGCACAAGATCTATCATCAACAAGATTGCTAAGTTGAGCAAAACAGCACACGAGCCAATGGTTCAGTCTGCTTTAAACTTCGTAACTTCAAAAGAGATTGCCGAAGGTGACATGCATTGGCTTACGAATGCTACAACATTCGCACTATTGCGTTCTTTAAATGCTATTGCGTTGGCGTCTAACAACCCAACTGATATGACTTACAGAGTACGTAACGGTAAGATGTTTACTAAGGTAAGCAATGTTAAGTACAACGATGCATTATTGCAGAAGAACACCATTGCATTAATGAACGAGTTAAAAGGCCGAGTTGACGGAACAGGTAAAACTGTTTACATTCCAGAAAATGTTGACTATGCATTACCAACAAGCGAGAAGTCATTCGTAGGGAACCTTCCTGCATTGACTAAGTTTACTGGCGATACATTAAACGTAGGTATGTTTTGGAAGAACAGTGATGGTGCGTCTGACTTAGACTTATCAACTGTTGATATTAACGGTGGTAAAGTAGGTTGGAACAGCCGTTACAATGCAGGCGGAGTTACTTACTCAGGTGATATTACTAATGCGCCTAACGGTGCTGCGGAATACATGCGTTTTGCCAAAGGATGTGGTCAGCACATTGTACATCTAAACGTGTACACCGGCGAAGCTAATTCCAAGTACGACTTAATTGTTGGTAACACTTCAAAGAAAGTCAGTTCTAAGAAAGTAATGGATCCAAAGAACTTGATTACAACTGCTCGTAAAGAAACACGTAACATGTCATCAATACTTGGTTTTGTAGATGCTACAGGCGACAACGTAGAATTTATTGCAACTGACTTTGATGGTGGAGTGCATACAGTATCAGGAGACTCTGATTACTCAGCCATTACACTTAAATCGTTACTGTTTAAGAACAAGCACTCTTTACGATTAGCCACTATACTTGATACATTAGGGTACACTGTGGTAAATACTAAGGAAGAAGATATAACCGTTGACTTATCAGTTAACAACTTGAACAAGGATGCAATTTTAGACTTGTTCAAGTAACAGTTTTGTGGCATAAGTAGTTCCTATAACACTATTGGAAAAATACTACTCGCTGCATATTAAATTATAGACATAAATAGTTCCTATAAAAATCCGCGGGCTTGTCCCGCACTAATCGAAAATACTATTCGTCTATTTACATCAAAAGGGCCTTCGGGCCCTTTTTTCTATCTATAAGATAAATAAGTGTAAATAATAAAAGGATACACTTATGTCACTTAAATTTACAGGAAGTTTTGCAGGAATGACAGGCGCAGTCAGCGCAGGGGATTTAACATAGCAATAGAAGGTT
>QNEM01000108.1 GCA_003645215.1 Gammaproteobacteria bacterium | reverse complement strand
TTTCAAAAGTGGTGATTGATGAGGCGGTGATTAATGGTGAATCCAAACCGTTGATGATTTATGACGGCCCGGAGATGGATGAACTGGTTTCAGCTGCAGCAGAATAGCTTACTCGGGCACATTGATATTGATAAATACTTGTCTTTCGGACAAGCACATTACTTGCAGTTAATGTGAACTCTGTCCTTGAAACGAGCACATGTGTCCACATATAGTCCCCATATGATACAAATACAGTTAATCAGGTAACATTAATCAGAATTTCAGCAGGATAAAACAAGGCAAATGAGTACAGAAGAAAACAATATTTACCCGGCCCTGCCTCTAAGGGACGTTGTGGTTTATCCGCATATGGTCATCCCTTTGTTTGTTGGCAGGGAAAAATCTGTCAAGGCCCTGGATGAGGCGATGGAAGGTAACAAGAAAATATTACTTGTTGCACAGAAAAGCGCGGCTGATGACGATCCTTCTATTGATGATATCTATTCTGTCGGTACGATTGCGAATATTCTACAATTATTAAAACTCCCTGATGGCACGATTAAGGTATTGGTTGAGGGATCTGACCGGGCCAGTATTGATGCCTTTGTTGAGACGGATATTGGTTTTTCCATCACTGCATCCAGACTTGAATCAGTCAGCCAGGATGAGCAGGAACTTGAGGCCTTGAGTCGATCTGTCGTTAATCAGTTTGAGCAGTACGTCAAGCTTAATAATAAAATCCCTCCAGAGGTTATTACCTCACTTTCAGGTATTGAAGATGTAAGTCGATTGGCCGATACCATGGCTGCGCATATGTCGATCAAGATGGAAGAAAAGCAGACCATCCTGGAGATGCTCAGCATTGAAGAGAGGCTGGAATGCATCCTTGGACTGATGGAATCTGAAATAGACCTGATGCAGGTTGAAAAACGCATTCGTGGGCGCGTCAAGTCACAGATGGAAAAGAGCCAGCGTGAATATTATCTGAATGAGCAAATGAAAGCGATTCAGAAAGAGCTGGGAGAGATGGAAGATGCACCCAATGAGATCGAGGATCTTGCTAAAAAGATCGAAACCCTGGGCATGTCTAAAGAGGCGAAAGAGAAAGCCACTGCCGAACTGAACAAGTTAAAAATGATGTCGCCGATGTCTGCTGAGGCGACTGTTGTCAGAAATTATATCGACTGGTTGGTGAGTGTTCCCTGGAAAAGTCGAAGCAGGATCAGCCGCGACCTGGCTAAAGCAGAAAAAATTCTGGATGAAGACCATTATGGCCTGGAAAAGGTCAAGGAAAGGATACTGGAGTATCTGGCAGTACAAAATCGAGTACGCAAAATGAAAGGCCCGATTCTATGCCTGGTAGGGCCTCCCGGGGTTGGTAAAACTTCGCTTGGAAAATCTATCGCCAGGGCGACCAACAGAAAATTCTGCCGTATGTCTCTGGGTGGTGTGCGTGATGAGGCCGAGGTTCGTGGTCACAGAAGAACATATATAGGATCTATGCCGGGAAAAATTGTTCAGAGTCTGGCCAAGGTTGGTAAGAAGAACCCACTCTTCTTGTTTGATGAAATAGATAAAATGGCAATGGACTTCCGTGGCGATCCGGCTTCAGCATTACTGGAAGTCCTCGATCCGGAACAAAATCATACCTTTGCCGATCATTACCTTGAGGTCGACTATGACCTTTCAGACGTCATGTTTGTGACTACAGCAAATAGTCTGGATATCCCTGGCCCGCTGCTTGATCGCATGGAAATCATACGTATTTCGGGTTACACCGAGGATGAAAAGGTAAGCATCGCGATCAAGTATCTGGTTCCCAAGCAATTGGAAAAGAATGGTCTTAAAGAAGGAGAGATCAAGATTGAAGAAGGCACTATTCGCGACATTATTCGTTATTATTCACGCGAAGCCGGTGTGCGTAGTCTTGACAGGGAGATTGCAAATATTTGTCGTAAGGTGGTCAAGAAAATACTGGATGATCCTTCCATAGAATGTATTGATGTTGTCCCTGAAAGTCTGGAAGATTTGATCGGGGTTCAGCGTTATCGGTTTGGACGGGCAGAAGAAGAAGACAGGGTTGGACAAGTCACAGGCCTGGCATGGACTGAAGTAGGAGGCGACCTGTTAACCATAGAAACAGCCATTGTCCCGGGGAAAGGCAAGGCCACGAGAACCGGACAGCTGGGTGATGTCATGCAAGAATCGATCGAGGCGGCAATGACAGTAGTCAAGAGTCGCAGTGAGATGTTGGGGATTGCCCCCGAGGTCTATAAGGAACACGATTTCCATATCCATGTCCCTGAAGGCGCAACACCAAAAGATGGGCCAAGTGCCGGTGGTGCCATGTGTGTATCTATAGTTTCTGCAATTACAGGGATACCGGTAAAGGCGAATGTTGCCATGACCGGCGAGATAACTTTACGTGGTGAGATATTGCCTATTGGTGGTCTCAAGGAAAAATTACTGGCGGCATTACGCGGTGGAATTGAAATAGTGCTTATCCCGAAAGAGAACGAAAGAGACCTTGTGGAGATTCCTGACAACATAAAAGAGAATCTGGACATTCGACCTGTAAGATGGATAGATGAAGTCTTCGAGGTTGCATTAAAAAGTATGCCTAAGATGCTCTCTGAAAATGATAAACCATCAAATCTGGTTAAGTCTGATGAAGTAATTTCAGAGTCAGGGAAGGATATCGTCAGGCCACACTAGTTAAAAAAAGTAAATATAATCGCCGTTTTCAGACCTATTCGCTTGACTGATATTTGTCCACTTGGTATAAAATCCGCGCTGGAGAAAAATCTTACCTAATTTTTTGGAACACCTGATTTTACTGGCCCGCCGCAAGACTGCTATGGGCTTTTTTTAATTCTTAAGGGGAACATATAATGAACAAAGCTGAATTAATTGAATCTATCGCCGACTCCGCTGATCTGTCAAAGGCATCTGCAGGACGAGCACTTGATGCTGCTATTGAATCAATCACACAAGCATTGAAAAAAGGCGACACCATCACCCTGGTTGGTTTCGGAACATTTTCTGTGCGTAATCGTGCAGCAAGAATGGGGCGTAATCCAAGAACTGGTGAAGAGATTCAAATCAAGGCTTCAAAAGTCCCAGGTTTTAAGCCTGGCAAAGCACTCAAGGATGCAATAAACTAGCGCGCCTTTCAGGGGTGCCGCTAGCACGATCTGGGGTGCTTAGCTCAGTTGGTAGAGCGTCGCCTTTACACGGCGAATGTCGGGAGTTCGAGCCTCTCAGCACCCACCAATAGCAACTGGAGTGGTAGTTCAGTTGGTTAGAATACCGGCCTGTCACGCCGGTGGTCGCGGGTTCGAGTCCCGTCCACTCCGCCAATAGTTTGCGGGCGTTCCCGTTGCAGGGTACGCCCGTTTTTGGTTTTGATGATGTCATGTTTTGATATTGAAATTCTCATGGGTGAATGACGAAAACGTTCAGGTAGTTATTGTTGAAAGGGTAAGAAATTAATTAGTCGAAATGTATAGGTAATACTGAATTATGTTGATGCAAAAAATTCGAAATTGGGCTACCGGCTGGATTGCGGGCGCCATCATGGGATTAATAATAATTACCTTCGCCGTGTGGGGAATTAATTTTGCCGATCAAGGTTCAGAACCGGTGGTGGCATCGGTGAATGGTGAGGACATTAAGCTAAGACAATTTCAACAGGCATACGGTAACTTCCGTGAGCAAATGCAAAAATACACTGGTAAGTCACTTGCCCCCGCTGAAGAAGAAATATTAAAGAAACAGACGCTGGATAAATTAATTCAGGATGAAGTAATTAATCAGGCTGCAGTTGATAGTGGCTTGCAAATTAGTAATGCAACAATCAGAAAAACAGTCAGAGATATTGATGTATTTAGTGGTGAGAATGGATTCGATAGAGCTATCTATGAAAGGAGTGTAATGCAGCTAGGGATGACTTCAACTACGTTCGAGCATCAACTACGTCTGGAACTAATGGCAAATCAACTACAGGGCGCGGTGATAAACAGTGCGTTCGTGTCCGAAAAAGAAGCGGTCTGGTTGACCAGGATCAGTAAGCAAACCAGAGATCTTTCCTATGTGATTTTGCCCGCAGACGATGTTAAAGAATCAATTGAGATAAGTGATGATGCAATTGAGGAATATTACAGTAAAACCAGTCAGGGATTAACAGAACCAGATCAGGTCAAGGTTGCCTATCTTGAATTATCAGTAGAGAAGTTGGCCGAAGGGGTACAAGTGGTTGAGGAAGATGTGCGTATTTATTATGACAATAATAAAGACAAATATGATGTCAAGGAGGAACGGAAAGTTAATGTGATTGATATAAAACTTTCCCCTGAGGCAGATGATGAGGAGATTGAACTTGCCAGGAATAAGGCTAATAAACTCCGTGAATTAATCAACTCAGGCATTTCATTCACAGAGGTTGCCGAAAAACATGATGATGGGTCAAAACCGGAAATACTGGTCAGTGAGCACGGTTTTCTTACCAGAGGAGTCTTGCCTGAAGAAGTTGATGAAATAGTGTTTAACATGGGGCAGGACGAGCTCAGTGTAGTTGAAAGGACAGACAGAGGCCTGCATATTTTCAGAGTTGAAGAGATCAAAGGTGGTGCCAAAAACACATTCGAAAATTCCAGGGAAGTTATTGAAAAAGATTACAAGAGATCAGAAGCAGAATACAAATATTTTGATCTCGCCGATAAGCTGGTGACGCTGGCTTATGAACACTCTGATTCCCTGGAAGTCGCATCTGAGGAGATTGGTATTGAGATTCAGGAAAGTGACTTTTTCAGTCGGGATGGCACAAATGAATTATTTGCTGATCCAAAAATACTTGCTGCAAGTTTTAATCAGGAAGCAATAAAATCCGGTCAAAATAGTGAAGCGATTGAACTGGATAATAATCATCTTGTGGTTATACAGGTACTGGAATATTTACCTGCTGAGAAAAAATCGCTTGATACTGTAAAGGAACAAATCACACAAATACTCAAGACTGAGCAAGCAAGTAAAATTCAACAGGAAAAGGGCCAGGAAATTCTGCAACAGCTTAAGCAGGGTTCAGATCTATCCCAGGTGGCAGAGACGATTGGCTTTGAGTGGAAACAGGCAGATGCTGTAAATCGTGATGATGTATCAGTGAACAGGAAGATATTACGTACTGCATTTAAACTGGGGAAGCCAGCAGAAAACAGCTTCACTTTTGCAGGAACAGAGATTGGCAGGGAAGATTACGCTGTGGTTGCAGTTTCGGAAATTGGCTATCCACATTCATTACTGGACGAAGATATTGATAAGACCAAGGCAATGTTACTTCAATCGAAGGCCAATGATGAATGGTCATCGGTTGTTGATGCATTAATGGACAGGGCCAGTACCAGTATTAATTCCAATAATCTCTAATTGGCATATTCAACCTGATTTTTTTAAAAGCATTCGAACAAGTGAAGTGTGAAAAGTGAAGTGGTTATAGGAAATTCTATGTACTTCACATTTCGCGTCTTTAATCGGGTATCACCCTTTCAATAATCGCTGCGCCGGTGCTGTCGCCCCAGACGTTGACAGTGGTTCGGAACCGATCCAGAAACCAGTCTACGGCCAATAACATACCTATCCCCTCAAGCGGCAGGTTCACGGCAGTCAAAACAATGACCATGGTGACAAGCCCTGCTGAAGGGATTCCTGCAGCACCTATAGCGGCGAGCGTTGCAGTAACAAAAATAATCATCTGTTCCGTTATCCCCATGCTATATCCATCAGCCTGGGCAATAAACATGACTGCTACGGCTTCATATAATGCCGTGCCATCCATGTTGACTGTGGCACCTAAAGGTAAGACAAACTTGACTGCACGTTTGTCGATACCGGCCTCGACCGCACATTCCATTGTAATCGGCAGCGTTGCTGAAGAGCTGGCTGTACCAAATGCGGTCAACAACGCACGCATCATCTGTTTTAAATATGCCATGCCATGATTACTAAACATACGCAGAATGCCAAATAAGAGCAGGGCGTGTATAAATAAACCGAGTAGCACAGCAACACAATACCAGCCGACTGAAGTAATTTCGTTCCAGAAGGCCTGACCACCACCTGCGGCACCCAGTCGAGCAGCAATCAGGGCGAATATACCTACAGGAGCAAGGTACATAAGCCAGATTACCAGCTTCATCATGACCTCATTGAGCCCATCAAAAAAACGTATGACAGGTGCTCCTATTTCACCAATGGTTGTCAAGGCTGCTGCAAAGAAAAGGGAGAAGACTATTATCGGGAGTAGTAGATTCTCGGCGGCGGCGGCCAGCAGGTTTGTATGAACCAGTGAAAGGATAATATCAGTAAAGCCTATACCTGTTTTATCAGAGACTTTCTCTGGAACGACATTGCTCAGTTCTGCTATTCCACTGCCGGGCTGGATAAGATTGACAATGACCAGACCTATTAGAACGGCCAGCGCGGTGGTAGCGGCATAATAAAGGATGGTCAGACCACCAACCCTGCCTAATTTGCGAATATCTCCCATAGATGTCACACCACTGATGACTGCGGCGACTATCAGCGGAACAATAGTCATCTTCAGGGCATTGAGAAACAGCGTGCCGAGCCAGCCGACGGCTAACATGGCTTCACCAAAATACCAGCCTGAGAATATACCACCCACAGCACCGGCGAGAATTGCCCAAAGCAGGGCGTTATTACCTTGAAGTGACATTAGTCTGGAATTATCAGCTCATGCCTATGGAGTTATATCCACAATCGACATAAGTAATTTCACCAGTGATTGCAGAGGCCAGATCTGAACACAGAAATGCGGCGGCATTACCGACTTCATCAATGGTGACATTCCGGCGTAATGGTGAAACTTCTTCAACATGATGCAGAAAGTCTCTCAAACCACTGATGCCCGATGCGGCCAATGTTCTAATAGGACCTGCTGAGACAGCATTGACGCGTATATTCTCAGGACCAAGGCTGGAGGCCATGTAACGGACATTGGCTTCGAGACTGGCCTTGGCAACCCCCATCACATTGTAATTAGGCATGGAGCGTACGGCGCCTATATAGCTCAAGGTCAGCATAGCGCCATTCCTTC
>QNEM01000107.1 GCA_003645215.1 Gammaproteobacteria bacterium | reverse complement strand
TATCGCTTTTCAGAATATTGCCGATGGTTACCTGGTACAAAGACTGCCGTTTTCAATTGAGGTAGTAGATTTTCGTATCGAGCATTATGAAAGTGGTCAACCAAAATCATTTGAAAGTGATCTCATCATCCATGACCCGGAAGCCGATGCCCCCATCACCAAAACAATATCGGTCAACCACCCTATGATTTACAAGGGTTATACAATTTATCAGGCGAGTTTTACAGATGGTGGCTCACAACTCGATATGCTGCTGCATCAACTGCGTGGTGATGAAACAAGTTCGCTTGAAATCACTGGCCATATTAATGAAACATTATCAATCAATGCCAATGGTGAGCCGATCAAGCTAGAGCTTGAAGAATTTCGTTTGTTCAACATTTTTCCTGTTGCCAAAGATGAGACTGCAGATAAAAAATTCAGGGATCAGGGGCCAAATTTTACATTTAAATTAAGAAAACAGGATGGTAGTGCGGTTGAGTTTGTTAATTACATGTCCCCATTAATGTTCAACGGCAGAAAATATTTTTTAAGTGGTACGCGCACCTCGCCGGCAGATGAATTTAAATATCTGCATATCCCTGCAGATAATGTTGGTTCACCTGAGCGCTTCCTGAAATTTCAGGCATTACTCAGAGACGGTAAAAATATCACCCAGGCCGCAAAAAGCATTGCCATTAGGGATAATGTTTCTGAGTTAAATGAAGAATTTATTGGCGCCACCAGGACACTCGTAGAATTATTTTTATCAGGGGGCTTTGAAGCCATTCAAAATCATTTGCAGGCAAATGTGCCAGAGAAAGAACAAATCGAAGTCTCCGAAATTTATATGAAGATGTTACAGAACACACTGCAGCAAGTATTTGTCGATATGCTAAAAACCGAGGGCGTTCAGATCACGGATGACCAGATCACGAGTGAATTGAGTCAGGATGAAATTCTGTTTTTCCAGGATGCAGTGCTTGCGCTCTCTGCCTTACCTTTCTATCAATCACCCTTTTATCTGCAACTGGAAAGTTTCGAACACAGGCAGGCAACCGGTTTACAGATCACCCGTACACCAGGACAAATTTATGTATATATCGGGTTTGCCATGCTGATTATCGGTGTTTTTCTGTTATTTTACGTCTCCCACCAACGAGTCTGGGTCATTCTGGAAAGGCATGACAACAGTACCGGATTGTTAATCGCAGGGAATACAAACCGACATAAAACTGAATTTTCTGAAAAATTCGAAGAAATGACTGGCATAATAAAGGGCGAACTAAAACCGATAGATAGTTAAACTTTTTGAATGCAACAAATTTCGAGTTTACACATCAAACGGATAAATCTTTATAGTTAAAATAACAAAGGCAACAATGGCAGGCGATACGCTTTTTAAAAATACCGGTAGAAACTACTGGCTTGAACAATTAACCCCCATCAGCGTTATATGGGTCTTACTGCTATTGGCGGGAACTGTTTTCGCGGCCAGGCAATATCATCATATTATGGATGCCTATGAATTAGGTATCCTCATCAGTACAGGAATTGTATTCAGCTTCCTCGGCCTGTCATGGCGACCCATTCAGGGCCTTATCGCGATTGTTTCAATTTTATGTCTCTGTAGCATATCGATTTATGGCACTAACCTGGGTGCGTCTGAACAGAGTTTCTTTTTAAAATTTATGCTCTCCAGTCAATCAGCAATTATGTGGATGAGTGCACTGTATGTCATGGCAACAGTGACTTACCTGGGACATCTCTTGTCTGGTTCCAGCTTCACAGGAAAAGTCGCGACCGCGCTTACCTGGTCTGCAACCATTATGGGGCTGACCGGATTACTGGTTCGTTGGCGTGAATCATATTTAATAAGCCCGGATGTTGGCCATATTCCCGTCAGTAATTTGTATGAAGTCTTTATCCTGTTTTGTTTGATTACCGGCCTGGTTTATCTCTATTACGAAAATAAATTCAAAACACGGAGCATGGGGGCTTTTGTGCTGCTGGTCATCAGTGCCGCTGTCGGCTTTATTCTCTGGTATACCTTTTCAAAAGGTGCCCACGAGATTCAACCACTGGTGCCGGCACTACAAAGCTACTGGATGAAGATCCATGTGCCTGCAAACTTTATTGGTTATGGTTGTTTCAGCCTCGCAGCCATGTTGGGCACAGCCTACTTGGTGAGAAATTTTATAGAGTGGAAGGCACCAGACTCATTCATCCTCTCTCGACTGCCATCTTATGATTTACTCGATGATGTGATGTATAAATCAATCGCTTTGGGTTTTGCATTTTTCACCCTCGCAACTATTCTTGGTGCCTTATGGGCGGCAGAGGCGTGGGGAGGTTACTGGTCATGGGATCCTAAAGAAACCTGGGCACTGATCGTCTGGTTAAATTACGCTGCCTGGTTACATATGCGTATGACCAAAGGCTGGAAAGGTGCACCCATGGCCTGGTGGTCAGTTATTGGTTTATTCGTCACATTATTCGCTTTTCTCGGTGTTAATATGTTTCTATCCGGTTTACATTCTTACGGTGAATTGTAATTCACTTCATTTTCAAAGGTCTCAAATACATGATTAAAAAAACAATGTGGTCACCAATAACCAGTATTTTTCTGCTTGCCGCTCTCAGCTCGCTTTCAGCCTGTTCTGATGCTGAAGAAAATGTGTCTAAAAACAAAATTGAAGCCGCCCCTGCGATACAGGAACAGGTCGTAACAACAAATAAAGCTCAAGGTACAGAGGTAGTATTGAAAGATGTTACTGGCCTTTATAAAAAGCTTCCCACCCCGCAACCCACAAGCACAGGTGATAAGATAGAAGTTCTGGAAGTCTTCTGGTATGGCTGTCCTCACTGCTATCATTTTGAACCAGTCCTTGATAAATGGCTTGATGAAAAACCTGCCTATATAGAGTTTGTCCGTATGCCAGGAATCCTGGGTAAAAACTGGTTGCCTCATGCCAGGGCATTTTATGCGGCAGAAAAACTGGGCGTCCTTGATATGATTCATAAACCTTTGTTTGATGCGATACACAATGATAAAAGAAAGATCCTTGATGAAAAGAGCCTCAGGGTATTCTTCTCGGAATATGGTGTCAGTGGTGATGAATTTGACCAGGCCTACAATTCAAAAGAAGTCGAAGAAAAAGTCAAGGCAGCCTTTACGGCAGGACAGGGTTATGCGCTAACAGGCGTTCCAGCCATCATTATCAATGGCAAATACGGAACAAGTGCCTCAATAGCCGGCAGTTTTGAAAAAGTTATTGATGTGATAAACACGCTGGCGGCAAAAGAATATAAAGAATTAAATGAATAATTATAATATTGATATAACTTATGCATGAAACAAAAAAGCCCTCGACTGAGGGCTTTTTTATTGCCTGGAAAGAAACAAGCTACAAGAGTATCTTCTTAAGCCAATTTGAAATATCCATTATCTCTTCAGCACAAACACCATGTTGCATAGGGTATGTTTTATAATTTACGTCAAAATTATTTTGTTTAAAATACTCATGTGCCACCTTGCCTAACGGTTCAGGTACAACAGGATCCATGGTTCCATGAAATATTTCAATCGGCAGGGTCATATTTTCAGCAGTAATCGAAATTGATTCACTGGTCGCAAAATATGTCGACATTGCCAGTAATCCTGCAAGTGGCCTGGGATAAGTTAAAGCTGCCTGATAACCAACAGCACCGCCCTGCGAAAAACCGGCAATCACAATCCGTGAGCTGTCTACTCCACGCTCTATCTCTCTATCTATCAAGGCTGTTATCTTTGCAGAAGACGCCAGTAACTGTTCTTCATCGACCTTCTTCTCAATACTCATATCCAGAATGTCATACCAGGCTGGCATCACCATGCCATTGTTAATGGTCACGGATATCGATGGCGCATGAGGAAAGATGAAACGAATAGCTGCACTATCTGGCAATCTTAGTTCCGGAACAATAGGCTCAAAATCATGTCCGTCCGCACCCAAACCATGCAGCCAGATAACAGCTGCATCAGCAGGTCTTTGGGTTTCTACTTCAACACAGGGTAAATAATCCATAAAAATATTATTCTCTTTCAGAAAAATGAACTCTTTATACTCTACCTGTCTTAGAAAAAACAACTATGAAATCAATATAAGATGAAATAATGATAATGAAATTACTGAAATATGCCCTGGCTGTTTTTATTCCGGGCTTGCTTGCAATGACTATAAGCACCTCAGCAGACGAAACAGGTGTCACTGTTACTGATAATAATACAGCTGTTGCCACGTTTGCTGGCGGTTGCTTCTGGTGTATGGAAGGTCCTTTCGACAAACTGCAAGGTGTAACCTCAACCACCTCTGGTTATACAGGTGGTCATACAGAAAACCCGACCTACAAACAGACATCAACAGGCAAAACCGGCCACACAGAAGCGGTGCAGATTGTCTATGACCCGGAACAAGTCAGTTATGAGAAATTACTCGATGTCTTCTGGCACAATATTGACCCAACCACAGCAGATCAACAATTTTGTGATCGAGGAAGTCAGTATCGATCTGAAATTTTTTATCATAACGATGAGCAGAAACAGCAGGCAGAGGCATCCAAGGCTGCTCTCGATAAAAACAAACCTTTCGAAGAACTCATCGTCACGCAGATAAGCAAAGCTTCAACATTCTATGCTGCGGAAGATTATCATCAGGATTACTATAAGAAAAATCCTATTCGTTACAGGTATTACAGGCACGGCTGTGGCAGAGACAAAAGACTGGAACAACTATGGGGTAAAAGCAATCACTAGTCCTTTAATTAAAAGAACACATCAAAATAATAAATATTCAAAAAATGCATCGCTCCAGTCACCACGCCGATCCAGTGTAAAACGTGTCAGTTCTTTTAACAGAATATCTGAATTGGCATGTAACTCATTATATTCAGGAATATCCATCGCCCTTAATTCGTCCAATGAATTTGGGTTGGCATCGACCAGCGCCTTTCTGACTTCGGGCGAATTTATGCTTGTCATGAAAACTTCATAGGCATCAATTAATATATTAAATCCATCATCGTTATTTAATTTATAGACGTTTTCAATCCTTTGCATAGGCGTTAACTGAAGATGCTCACGCAACCAGCCAATCTTGTCCTGCTTCTCCTTACTGCATTCTCCCAACAGGAAGATCAGTGCAGCAAACATAGGAATACGGCTATTACGTAATTTAGTATTACGCATATGCCAGCTATCAATCGGATCATTTGTTAAATCAAATTGACGCCATGCACAGTATGATCTTAAATAACGAATAAGATCGTTAAGTAGATAAACCCATTCCTTCTTCTGATCATGTATCAGAAAACCTGCAGCATAGCGTTCCAGCAAGCCTTGAACCAGGATCTGAAAATTTTCTTCACCATAAACCGGTTTTGCATCAAGCAGGATCTGCATGCGTTTTCCGAAGATGTTTTTATCATCTGCAATCATCCCCAGGGTACCATGATCACAGATTTGACCATGGCTTGCCGGGGTCACATAAATACCAAAGGATTGAGGTAACGGCATTCCAAGTGGTTCCAGCACATCCCATACCGCCTGCATGGCTTTTTGACAACGGGCGGGATCATGAACTGCTTCATCATTGACCAATACAATCAGATCACAATCAGAATGTGCCATCCCCTCAAGACGACCGAGTGAACCAGAGACGGCGGCAATTGACACATCCGGTGCAGAATCAGCGAGTGATAATAATTGCTGCTGTATTTGTTGCAACTTGTCGTTAGACCAGTTACGCGCATACGTGAGTGTTGGATGTTTTTTGGGATCAATCATAGTTTATAAATCAATTATTTTTTATATGGTTATTCAATAGTTTATCCAGATGATTTGCAAATACCTGCCTGTCATTCTGATTTAGTGCTGGAGGTCCACCTGTATCTACACCACTGGATCGCAAGGTCTCCATAAAATCTCTCATACTCAGTCGTGCTTTAATGTTGTCTGTTGTATACAGCTCCCCTCTGGGACTAAGCACCACAGCGCCTTTTTCTATCGCATCTGCCGCCAACGGAATATCACCTGTGATTACAAGATCACCAGTACCAAGCCTTTTAACAATTTCATTATCAGCAACATCAAAACCCGAGGCCACCCTGAGAAAATTAATATATCGAGAGGGCGGGATGTTCATGGTCTGATTTGCGACCAGTGTCACCTGTATTTCCGCACGCTCTGCCGCCCTATATAAAATATCCTTGATTACGACAGGACATGCATCTGCGTCTACCCATATTTTCATTTGTGTTGTATACGAATTTTATCTTCCCCAAACTCTATGATATCCCCGGAAATAATTTGTTTTCGCTTTCTGGTTTCTACCTTACCGTTGACCAGAACCTGACCATCTGAGATTACAGATTTTGCTTCACCACCACTGGAGACCATCCCTTCAAACTTCAGAATTTTGTAGAGCTCGATGGGTTCCTTTGATATTTCGACTTCTTTCATTAACTTATAGACAACTCTTTCTTGTTTGGCGCGCCCGGAAGGATGAAACTGGGCACTGGACAGAAATCATCAGAATTGTTGCATAGCATAACTCTGAAATCTAGAAATTAGTTATCAAATACCCATGACCGTCTGCTTCATACGGCGACCTCAATTGATCGTTGCAACACTTTATCTTAAAAGAAGTAAAAGATGGAGTGTTAAAGATGAAACAAAGAAAACGAAGATATTATAGTGAAGCAGATAAGAATGAGATGTGGGACCGTTGGCAACGCGGTGAATCCATGCATCAAATTGCGGCCTCTTTTGGTCGGTATCATTCATCCATACAACGCATTATCTATACGAACGGAGGCTTCCGGCCAAAACCACGTACGCGATCACGTTTATCCTTGACCCTTGCAGAACGAGAAACAATATCTCGAGGTATTGCATCCCAGCTATCGATTCGAGCCATCGCTCGGGAACTGGATCGTTCACCCTCCACCATATGCCGCGAGGTCAATCGTAATGGGGGTTATAATGATTACCGAGCTGCCCAAGCCGATCAAGCGACCTGGGATCGAGCGCGACGTCCCAAACACTGTAAACTAGCCTGCAATAAAGCGTTGGCACAAGCGGTAGCCAG
>QNEM01000106.1 GCA_003645215.1 Gammaproteobacteria bacterium | reverse complement strand
GCAACTGATGACAGTTCAGTACAGATAACTGAAGTTCAGGTAGCCGAATATAACTCAGGGCAAATCTTGATTACTGACTTTATCCAACAAAAAAACTGGTCGCAAGACAACATGATGTCATTCGTCACATCGTGGCAACAACTATCGGATGAAGAACTTACTGCAGTTCAAACAAGCCCGGAAATGAAAAGGCTCACAAGCACTATCTACCAACAACTTCTGGATGAACGTGCCCTGCTTAGCCTTGGTGACCTTAGTCCTGGTGACATTAAAAACGCGGTTGCCAATCAACGAACACTGGTTAACTTTGCAAATCAATTGGGAATAAATGATGCACGACTCACGGTTCTTGAACCTGAGCTGCAAGCTGGAACAGAGACTGATACTGAAATTGTTGAGATTGAAACAGAAACAGTTATCGAGACAACAGTAGAGCCAGAAGTAGAAATCATTGCTGAAGAAAGCACGAATGAAACTGAAGAAGAATTATTGGTAATCGATACAGAAACTATAGATATTGTAACATCAGAACCACAGGAAAATGCTTCACCAGCAGTTGCCACAGAATCTCCCGATTCAGCACGGGAAACTCCAGTTGAGGAAGTTATCATTGAGCCTGTGGCGACAAAAAAAGTCGTACAAAAACCGGTAAATAAAGCTTCATGCAAGACATCTCTGGTAAAAAGCCGTAAACCCTTTTGTCGAGATAAGATAGAAGGTGTTGGAAATGGTCCAACCATGGTTGTGATCCGAAATGGAAAGTTCACCATGGGTGGAAAAAACAGTAATGAACAGCCTGCTCATACCGTAACAATAGCTTCACCTTTTGCGATGTCGGTTCATGAAATATCATTTGGCGATTATGAGATTTTTTGCACATCGACAGGAACAGCCTGCCCCAAACAACCCTGGTCAGGAAAAGACTATCCAGTCGTCAATATTACTCACAGAGATGCCACATCATATGCTGCATGGCTGAGTGAAAAGACAGGTCAGGCATACAGGCTGCCAAGCGAAGCAGAGTGGGAATATGCGGCCAGGGCAGGCACAAAAACTGAATATCCCTTTGGTGATGAAATACTCATTACCAACGCTGTGTTCTCTGACAGGAAAAAACTTTCGGCACCCTTACCAAAATCTGATCGTTCAATTAACAGAAACAAGTTTCGTTTATATCATATGGTTGGCAATGTCCGGGAATGGGTTGCTGATACATGGCACAATAGTTATTCAGGAGCACCTGGGGATGGTAGTGCGCGTATTGGTTCAGCAGGAAGTGACTATGTTGTTCGGGGTGGATCCTATACCGACTCGGCCGACGCACTCAGATCCGGTGCTAGAAATAATTCTTCATCTGCCGACAACTACACCGGTTTTAGGGTAATACAGGAATTATCCGAATAGGGTATTAACCTGTTATTGCAAATCAGGGTTATTAGAAATCCCCGTTATTAAAAATCAGGCAGTGGTTCCAGACGACCATCATTAATTTGCGATTCTCTTCTGGAGAAATAAGCATTCTTGGTAAATTCATATTGATCCAGGGCAGCTTCGTTTATCAGATCATTTGTAGTCAATAAATCAGCTTTAATATCAATAAAATTCAGAGTAAGAATTCCAGCTTTCAGCGCGTCATTATTATTCAGATATGACACCGGATTCAAAAGCATATCATCCACGATAAGACTGGTTGAATCCCTTAAGGTAGTTGACCCAAAGATTGGTACTACGATATAAGGACCTGCACCAACGCCCCAGACTGCAAGTGTTTGTCCAAAATCTTCATCATGTTTTTCCAGACCCATCTGCGACGAAACATCGAGGAACCCGGCTAATCCTAAGGTCGAGTTAACCAGAAATCTGGCTGTATCCATATATGCCTGACCAATTTTTAGCTGCAGAATGTCGTTCGCGATAATCGAAATATCATCGATATTGTTGAAGATATTACTGATGCCCCTCTCAACAAAGTCAGGGGTGATTAACTGATAAAATTTGGCAATGGGATTAAACAAGACTTTATCCATTCCCTGGTTGAAGCTGTACATAGTCCTGTTGAAACCTTCAATCGGATCTCGCTCGTCCTTTACACCTGTGCTGGCACATCCTGAAATGAAAACAACTAATACGACACAAATAATCAGCCGCATTCTTACAAAAGATAATTCCTTCATTCAACAGCCCCCTATGAGCCTTGTGCATATGCACGTAAGTATAATTGTTGTCATTAGTTACTGCCGATCCAGTCTTTTGAGATGACCTGTTGTTAAGAGTACACTATCACCTGATGTCATTTCAATGTATTAGAATTAGTTACAAACATCTTAATTTTCAGTAGCTTACTACTGCCGAGTATATTCCAAGGTATATAATCTATATAATTCAAGTAATTACAATATATAGCTAAAGTTAGTTATAAACATAAAAATACAATAAACTATTGATGAAAAACATTACCGAAAATATTGATTTTGCTGAGAAATCCAAATTTAATTCACTTGCATCTGAATGGTGGGATGCAGATGGAGAATTACAAACCCTGCATGATATCAATCCGACACGTCTTGCTTATATTGAAGACCATGTTGATTTAACAGAGAAGAAGATCCTCGACGTTGGTTGTGGCGGAGGTCTGCTGTCAGAAGCCCTGGCATCGAAAGGTGGTTTGGTGACGGGCATTGATATCAGTGAACATCTTTTAGAAGTTGCTGAGGAACATTCGCAACAGGCTGGTCTGGATATTTCTTATGTTTGCACAACAGTTGAGGAATTTTCTACCGAGCACGAAAACTTCTTTGATATTGTTACCTGTATGGAATTACTTGAACATGTTCCTGATCCACAATCTGTCATAAACGCGTGTATGCATTTGCTTAAACCCGGCGGATTGCTTTTTTTATCCACGATTAACAGAAATTTAAAGGCATACCTGCAAACTAAAATTGCAGCTGAATATATATTGAAATTACTGCCTGCAGGAACGCATGAATATGCAAAATATATTCGTCCGTCAGAACTTGCCTCGTGGTGCAGGGCATCCGGGTTCACAGTCGTTGATATATCAGGCATCTCATATCTGCCTTTCATCAGACAATGCCACTTAAAAGACTCACCTGATGTGAATTATATTTTGTGTGCCCAGGCTGATGAATGGGCTGATGAACAGACAAGTGACATGATTTCCAAACCTGGAAAAGGATAAACCATGATTTCATCTGTATTTTTTGATCTGGATGGCACCCTTGCAGATACTGCACCCGATTTGGCAGCAGCCTTAAACCAGGTACTGCATGAACAGGGGAAAGCTACCCTGCCCATGGAATCCATAAGGCCCTCTGTCTCGCTTGGCGGCAATGCCATGGTTAAACTGGCATTTTCAATCGAGGAAGATGATCCTGAGTTTGACGGACTAAGAATACGCTTTCTGGATATTTATCAGCAACGACTACATCAGGACACACATGTTTTCCCGGGTATTGACGAAGTGCTTGATTACCTGGAAGGGAAAAAAATGACCTGGGGTGTAGTGACCAATAAGCCGGAATGGTTGACCAACCCCGTAATGGATCAGTTAAAACTTAGCCAAAGGGCCGCTTGCATCATCAGCGGCGATACCACTGAATATAGTAAACCACACCCGGGATCGATGCTGCATGCTTGTGAGGTCGCTCAATGTGCCCCTGAAACATCTTTATACATTGGTGATGCCTTAAGAGATATTGAAGCTGGACGCGCAGCCGGGATGAAAACTCTAACAGCGGACTATGGCTATATCGCCAATGATGAAAATCCGGATGAATGGAATGCAGATGGAAGCATTTCAAAACCGGAAGATATTATTGACTGGCTCAAAAAAGAAAATGATTCCGTCTGAAGTTCGCAATTAACGACCCCCGGACAAAGTAAACTTCAATCTCACCCTCAGGCGTCGACATATCGTCCTGGAAATATTATCAGGAGTGAGTATGACAGCATTTTTGTGGCTGCCCTGCCTGAACACTAAAACTATCAGCTGTGTATGCACATATGATTCTGGCAATAACACAAGGGGAACCATCTCACCTTCTTTTTCGCCCCGAATTTTATCGATAATGTACCATTCGTCTTTATCGTTTAGTAACAGCTCTGTGGGATTTGTTTTTAGCAGATAAATCATTTTATAGTGCCAATAAACGAGGCTGAGCAATATGATCAAGTACATTGCCTGCGACAGAAGTACCGGGATATTAGAAAAATAAATACAGGCCAATGCACCAGGATGACTCAAATAAATCACGGCTATCATCCATTTTGAGGGCGCTAATGGAAATCTGATGGGTAGTTCAAAATTTGACTTGTCTGATATCATTTGGCCTCCCTGCCAGATGGGGTAAATTTAAATAATTGCTGCGCTGCACATCCATTCTAGTGTTTTTTTAGTCACATAAATACCTAAAAAAACAGATAGATTCTGGTATGATCCGCCGTTCGTGAATTGTTGTCATTTCCAGTTTTCGAGAGTCGTTCAACGCAGCCGTAAAAGAAGAAAGACCAGTAAGAAACAAAAAGGCATGAATCAAAAAAATATCTCAGCAGCAGAAACTGCGGAAAACAACGAATCGGCAGACAATGCCGACAATAATGAAATAAATCAGACTGGCTCTGAAAAACAAGCAAAAGAAATCGGTGGGCCGAAAGGCCTGGAACCAACGCGTTATGGCGATTGGGAAAAACGTGGCCGTTGTATCGATTTCTGATGTTTATTTCCCAGGAATACTTCCAGGGCTTATTTATTAAGGCCTGATTAAAAATACTAATAATAATTTTGAATTCCGGCCCTTTTGGATGAAATGCCCGGACGACTAGAAAATCTAGAAGGCAAAGAGAGGTAAATACATTATGGCAACGGACAATCGCCCGCTATCGCCACATTTACAAATCTATAAACCACAACTGACCTCGGTGTTGTCTATTACACACCGTGGCACGGGCGTATTCCTGACATTGGGCGCATTTTTTCTGACCTGCTGGTTATTGGCACTTGCTGATGGCCCGGCACACTTTGCAAAACTTCAGGCACACCTCACCAGCTGGTATGGCCAATGCCTGGTCTATGCCTTTGTATTCTCTTTATACTTCCATCTTTGTAATGGCATACGCCATTTGTTCTGGGATGTTGGTCTGGGGCTTGATATCGATGTTGCCTACAAGACAGGCTATGCCGTCGTCGCCGGGGCTATCATTCTGACATTACTTACCCTTTGCCTGGCCGCCGGAGGTATAGCATGAGTCTAAGTACACCGCTCGCCAAAGCTCGTGGTCTGGGTTCAGCCAAGTCAGGGACACATCACTGGATTGCACAAAGATTAACTGCAATTGCACTGATTCCTCTTAGTATCTGGTTCGTGTCTTCACTTGTCTGCATGACAGAGCTGAATCACCAGACCGCCACTGCATGGATTCAATCACCATTGGTAGCTATCTTTCTAATACTTTTTATCATTGCCATGTTCCATCATGCACAACTTGGTTTGCAAGTTGTCATTGAAGATTATATTGATTCCAGGGTGATGAAAATTACGGGGCTTATCCTCCTTAAACTTGTTTCATTTTTTGCCGGTTTAGCAGCTGCGATAGCCGTTTTAAAGATTTATCTGGGGTCATAACAAAGTATGTCTAGTCAATACGAAATCATTGAACACGAATATGATGTAGTGGTTGTCGGTGCCGGTGGTGCGGGTCTTCGCGCGACCTTTGGCATGGCCGCTAAAGGGCTAAAAACAGCCTGTTTAACAAAAGTCTTTCCAACCCGTAGCCATACTGTTGCAGCACAGGGTGGTATGAGCGCATCGCTTGGTAATATGGGCGAAGATGACTGGCGCTGGCATATGTACGACACAGTCAAGGGTTCAGACTGGTTGGGTGATCAGGATGCCATTGAATATATGTGTCGCGAAGCCGTGCCTTCAGTGATTGAACTGGAACATCAGGGCGTACCCTTTTCAAGAACTGAAGAAGGCAAGATATACCAACGTCCATTTGGAGGCATGACCACCAATTATGGTGAAGGTATAGCACAACGAACCTGTGCGGCCGCGGATAGAACCGGTCATGCCATTCTGCATACCCTGTATCAGCAATCACTGAAACATGAAGCAGAATTCTTTATCGAATATTTTGCCCTAGATTTACTTATGGATGATGACGGTGTCTGCCGCGGTGTACTCGCCTGGGATCTGGCTGAGGGCAAGTTACACCTGTTCCGCGCGCACAGTGTCTGTATGGCGACTGGTGGTTATGGTCGTTCCTATTTTTCATGTACCTCGGCCCATACCTGTACTGGTGATGGTAATGCCATGGTGCTACGTGCCGGTCTGCCCCTGCAGGACATGGAGTTTATTCAGTTCCACCCAACCGGCATTTATGGCTCTGGCTGTTTGATTACCGAAGGTTGTCGTGGTGAAGGTGGTTATCTGACCAATTCTGAAGGTGAGCGCTTTATGGAACGTTATGCGCCTTCCGCCAAAGACCTGGCTTCACGCGATGTCGTCAGTCGCTCTATGACCATGGAAATTCGTGAGGGACGCGGTGTTGGCCCGGATAAGGATCACATCTTCCTGCATCTTGAACATCTGGGTCCTGAAGTCATCAATGAACGTCTGCCAGGGATTGCCGAATCTGCAAAAATCTTTGCCGGCGTCGATGTGAGTAAAGAACCGATCCCTGTGATTCCAACAGTACATTACAATATGGGCGGCATCCCGACCAATTATCAGGGTCAGGTCGTGACATTAAAAGATGGTGACCCCGATGCAGTGGTTGATGGTCTGATGGCGATTGGTGAATGCGCCTGTGTCTCTGTACACGGAGCAAATCGACTGGGCTCAAACTCATTACTGGATCTGATTGTCTTCGGTCGGGCAGCGGCAATTTATGCTGCTGAAAACATTAAACCGGGCACAGCCCATAAAGAGATGCCAGAAGCAGCAACAAACAAGCTGGTTGAAAAATTTGATCGTGTAAGAAATGCCAATGGTTCAAAACCAACTGCTGATATCAGAAACGAAATGCAGCGCATTATGCAAAATAATGCGGCCGTGTTCCGTACTGGCGATGTCATGCAGGAAGGGATTAAATTACTTGCAGAGACCTCATCATCTTTTGCAGATGTCAAAGTAGAGGATCGCTCCATGGT
>QNEM01000105.1 GCA_003645215.1 Gammaproteobacteria bacterium | reverse complement strand
CTTCTGCGACATTAGCAATAGCACTGATTTGTGGAACTCCGACACCTGAAACTATACGGGTGGTACAGATCGACCCTGGCCCAATGCCGACCTTCACACCATCTGCACCTGCATCAACCATGGCCTTGGCCCCCGCCGCTGTCGCCACATTACCACCAATCACCTGGCTGTCAGGAAATGTTGTCTTGACCCACTTGACCATTTCAAGCACACCGGCAGAATGCCCATGTGCCGTATCGACAACAATCACATCAACACCTGCTTCAATCAGCGCCTCGGCTCTATGCCGGGATGCTTCACCTACGCCGACAGCAGCGCCTGCACGCAATTGTTCATCACTGTCTTTACAGGCATTTGGAAATTCATGTGCTTTCTGAATGTCCTTGACTGTTACCAGACCTCGTAACTGGAAAGCCTTGTTTACAACCAGAACCTTTTCAATCCGATGTTTGTGTAACAGTCCTTTAATCTCTTCCTTGCTCGCACCCTCTCCAACTGTTACTAACTTGTCTTTCTTTGTCATAATATTTTTGACAGGATCTTCAAGACGCGTTTCAAATCGCATATCCCGACTGGTCACTATCCCGACCAGGCTCTCTCCATCCACCACAGGTAGACCGGATATCTTATAACGGTGGGTTAACTCCAGTACTTCACTAATAGGTGTCTCTGGCGAGACTGTTAGCGGATCTTTAACCACGCCACTCTCATGCTTCTTCACCAGACGGACTTGCCTGGCTTGTGCTTCCGGACTCATGTTCTTATGGATAATACCTATACCGCCTTCCTGGGCCAGGGCAATCGCCAGACCGGATTCTGTCACGGTATCCATTGCGGCTGATAATAAGGGGATGTTAAGCGTGATATCTCTTGTCAGGCGGGCAGTTAAACTAACTTCCCGAGGCAGGACATCCGAGAAGGCGGGGACTAATAAAACATCGTCAAAGGTAAGGGCTTGCTCTGTTACTCGCATATTTATGCTATCTGCCTATCTTAACCAGCTGATTTAAAGATAAAAAATAGCAACGCATTATAACGCCAAGTGGCTGAATGGTAAATGACTGTTTGCTTTGCCAGCCAGCCCATCCGCATTTCCAAGTAGTTTGGGTATAGCGTAGCATTGGGGAATGAGTGATGGCCCTGACAATCAACGAGATATTTATAATGTTACCCGATTGAATCGTGAAGTCCGTGCGGTGCTGGAAGGTAGTTTTCCGTTCATCTGGCTACAGGGTGAGATCTCAAATTTTGCCTGCCCTGCCTCAGGTCATATGTATCTATCCCTGAAGGATGTCCATTCCCAGGTGCGTTGTGCCATGTTCAAAGGCAAAAACCGCTTCCTTAAATTTGAGCCGGAGAATGGTGCGGAAGTCCTGGTACGTGCAAATGTAAGTCTTTACGAAGGTCGTGGTGAGTTCCAATTGATTATCGAACAGATGGAACTCGCCGGTGAAGGTGGGCTGCAACGTGCATATGAAGAGCTGAAACAGAATTTATTTAAAGAAGGTCTGTTTGAAGAGGATCATAAAAAACCTGTCCCTGCCATGCCCGGGACCATAGGTGTTATTACCTCACCTACAGGTGCAGCCATTCGAGATATTATGAGTATCCTCAAACGCCGTTATCCTGCGGGCAATATTATTGTTTATCCCGTGCCCGTGCAGGGGGATGGTGCTGCAGAACAAATCACCACTATGCTCAAGACTGCTGAAAAAAGGAATGAATGTGATGTGATTATTCTTTCTCGCGGTGGTGGTTCGATTGAAGACCTCTGGGCCTTTAACAACGAAACCCTGGCCCGAACCATTTTTGATTGTTCACTTCCTGTTGTTTCTGGCATTGGTCACGAAATTGATTTTACCATTGCCGATTTCGTTGCGGATCAACGCGCAGCGACCCCCTCTGCCGCTGCTGAATTAGTCAGCCCGGATCAGATGCATATTAAACAAACCGTATCACTTCAACAAAACAGGTTAATACAGTTCCTGCAGGCCAATTTAAGTACGCACAGGCAAAATATATCTCATCTGGAAAAACGCCTGCCTCATCCAGCAACACAACTCCAGAATAATGCACAAAGACTCGATGCCATATCGATACGTATGAATCATTCAATTCAATCTACAGTGACACAACAAAATCACAGGCTGCATGAACAGCATTCAACTCTAAACAAATACAATCCCTTACATAGATTACAATTTTATTTAGAACGGTCTGAACAAATACATCAACGCCTGCGACAGGCAGCAAACCATCATTATCAAAATTTGAATGCGCAAATACAAACAGTAGCAAGGGCATTAAATGCGGTGAGTCCACTCGCGACCTTGAACAGGGGCTACGCTATCGTACAAAAATATGACAATCAGGAAATAATACGTAATGCCGAACAACTTGATCCAGGTGATGAAGTATTAACTCGTTTTTCTCAAGGTCAGGCCAAATGTACGGTTAACGAGGTTTCTTTTGAAGATGTTAAAGATAAATAAAGAATGCGATATATCATTCTATATATATTCAATTAACTTCAGTCACTAACCCTTCACCTGCTGCCTGCAGATCTGCATGATATGAAGAACGCACCATGGGCGCACTGGCTACGTTCTTGAATCCCAGGCTCTTTGCATAATTACCTAATTCAGAAAACTCATCGGGTGTTACAAAACGTTCCACCTGAAGATGATAGCGACTGGGTTGCAGATACTGACCCAGGGTCAGCATGTCGCAATCATGTGCCCGTAAGTCCTGTAACACCTGTTTGACCTCATCGAGGGTTTCTCCCAGACCTAACATCAAACCTGATTTAGTCGGGAGTTCAGGATGTTGCGCCTTGAAGTTTTTAATCAACTGCAATGACCATTCATAATCAGCGCCAGGCCTTGCCTTTCTATATAAACGTGGAACTGTTTCAAGATTATGATTGAAAATATCCGGAGGACACTCTGCCAGGATAGACAGGGCAATCTCCATCCGCCTGCGGAAATCCGGCACCAGAGTTTCTATTCTAACTTGTGGCGCCTTGTTACGAATGGCCTCGATACAGGCCTTGAAGTGACCAGCACCGCCATCTTTTAGATCATCACGATCGACCGAGGTGATGACGACATATTTCAGGTTCATCTTTGCAACAGCTTCTGCAAGATGTTCCGGTTCATTCATATCCAGGGGCTTGGGACGACCATGGGCAACATCACAGAAAGGACAGCGTCGGGTACAGACATCACCCATGATCATGAATGTTGCCGTACCATGCGAAAAACATTCTCCCAGATTCGGACAGGCCGCTTCTTCACAAACTGTATGTAATTCATGTTCGCGAAGTAAAGATTTAAGCTGTGTGACTTCCTTGCCAACCGCAGCCTTGGCTCGAATCCATGATGGCTTGCGCGCAGGCTTGCCTTCCATGGGAATGACCCTGATGGGTATCTTCGCAGTCTTTAGCTTTCCTCGTTGATCACGAGATGGTCCTTGCTGAATATCACTTGTTGGATTTTCATTTGGCATAATACGTTTTATTTAAGCAGCCTGATCTGAGTTAGTTTCGTTGACGATACTTATATTGTCTTCCGCATAATGCATTTGTTTCATCATGCAAGGTATCAATGTATTTGTTATTTGTACTACATTCTTCTCTATTCCCAGCTCACGCATCTGTGTCACTTCGAGCTCAGAATATCCACAGGGGTGTATACCATTATATGGTGTTAAGTCCATATCAACATTAATGGATAAGCCGTGATAACTACACCCTCTTCTGACCCTGATACCCAGGGCTGAAATTTTCTTGTTATCCACATAAACACCTGGAGCACCTTCTCTTCTATGACCCACAACATCATAGACGTCCAGCATATCAATAACTGACTGCTCCAGACGATGCACATAATCCTTCACACTGATCGACTTACGCTTGATATCCACTAATAAATAAACCATCAGTTGTCCTGGACCATGATATGTCACCTGGCCACCACGATCAGTTTCAATAACAGGTATTTCACCCGGGTTCAGGATATGCTTTCGATGACCATTTAATCCCAATGTATAGACAGGTGAATGTTGTAAAAACCAGATTTCATCGGTCGTCGTCAAATCCCGACTATCAGTAAAACAGGACATTGCTGCATAGGCCTCCCGGTAATCACAAAAGCCCTTGTTCCTGATGATCAGCTCAGAAGACATTTCAAAATGCCATTAGAACGCGTTCATGCGCAGTTAAATCAAGATAAATATTATCAAGCTGCTCCCTGCTTTGCGCATTAATGGTTACAGTCACCGAAATATATTTGCCTTCACGACTTGGCCTGGTTTTTACTGCGCCTTCAGTCAAATCAGGGTGATGCTTACGTACAATCTCTACGACTAGCACATCGAAATCATCAACCGCTATCCCCATGGCCTTGATCGGAAAACTGCAGGGAAATTCCATTAGCGTCTCTTCTGTATTGGCTTCTTTACTGGCTTCTTTATTGTCTTCTGGTTCCATAAATTTCGCAGATTTTTAATTGTATAAATAGTTTAACCATACTGCTTAATATAAACCCATAAAGCCAATATCAAAAGTTCCAGAGTGATATAATCCAGCCAATCAATTCAATTACTGTTATTTTCACAAATAAATATAAGAGGTTTAGCAATGGATATCAAAGATCACGCCAAAAATACAGACACCTGGCTCAGAGGGTTTTTCATTCTGGTTTTTGGGATAATTTTTTATTTCCTCTATATCTTGATCTGGTTACTGGTCATCTTTCAGTTCATCACCAAGGTCGTCACCGGTGAGTTAAACAGTTACCTCGAAGAGTTCAGCACAAAAATGACTTCCTACGCGATGCAGATCCTGAACTACATTACCTATCAATCTGAAGTGCGCCCTTTCCCTTTCAGTCCATTCCCGGAAGAAAATATTGAAGCCCAGCGCCCGGAAGCAGAAGTAGAAACACCTAAAAGAGTGACAAAAAAGAAAAAGGCAACAAGTAAAAAGGCCGAAAATTAAAAAGATTTTCAGATCCCACAAGAATCATATGATCAGCCCTGAATAGGACTTCAGGCATGATTATTGTGCAGTGTGTCAAAAGTGAATAAGGGGGCGCTTACTTATTCCTATATATTATAAAAATATTCATGATAATTACTTTTAATTATACTTGTACTCCGCTACATTTCCTCTCCTGAATTTATCCTGAAAACGTTAAATACAAGCTGAGATCACGCATATTTCAGTAAGCCAAAAATGAGGCGCTTACATTGTCATCGAACACAGAATTAATGAGTAAAGATTTTCCCCTTGGTATCAATGGATATACCTATGCAGATCTGCATCAGCCACTTCGTCTTCGTGATTTACAAAAAACATTTGAAGACTCTGTACAACAACATGATGAGGATTTATTTACCGAGTTTCAGGAATATCAGGGCTGCCAGGGTGAGAATATGCCACCGCAGATCATCTCTGATTTACTGGTGCGCATGGCGCCTTATGTGGGGGAATTTGTCGCAACACTGTTCCAGGTAGAAGATGAAGTTGCCGCACAATCCCAGGCAATAAGAGAAGAAGTCGATTCAATTTTTGTCTATCGCACTGAAGTGGTCGGCAAACTGAAATCAAGGTTTAAAAATGAAGATATCTCAACATGGGACATCAAGAAGATCCAGGCTGATCTGGCATTATTAAAAACAGCTGCTTTCCCAATTGCTGCAAATGATCCTGATGCGGAAAGAAGCGTCAGTCGCGTAGGTGCAAAACTGGTACGACTGGCTAACCATTATCAGCTTATTGCTAATGATAAGCCCAAAGACAAAGATAAAATCTGGCATTTGGATGATGCAGATGAGCAGGTATCCGAAATACGCAAATCACTCAGTGAAAATGATGATGCAAAAATCACATTCAAAACTGCGCTTTCACAGGATCAGGCAGCAGAATTTATTAATAGCCTGTTAGATGTGGTTCAGCGTTGGACCTATGCCGCACAAAATGATGCTGAACTTTCAAAATCAGTTGTCGGATGGGTAAGTTTCAAGATTCCGGAGAAAACAGATTCAGCTAATCTGGTACATCACGAAACAAAACAACGTGATGGTTTCACCACATGGGTTGGACCCGAAGATGACCGTAGACGTCGGGATGGTTTTGCCCTGACTGATCCACGCTTCAATACCAGGCAAACATTGTATGAAATAGACCATTGCATCTACTGCCATGATCGCGATACAGATTCATGCTCCAAGGGCATGCGTAATAAGAAAACGGGTGATTTCAAATCAACAAATCTGGGAATCACCATCATCGGTTGCCCGCTTGAAGAAAAAATTTCAGAGATGCATATCCTCAAGCGACAAGGCGACAATATTGGTGCACTGGCACTTATTATTATCGATAACCCGATGTGTCCCGGGACAGGACATCGTATCTGTAACGAATGCATGAAGGGCTGTATCTACCAGAAAACAGAACCCGTCAACATCCCACAGATTGAAACCAATGTGCTGACCGATGTTCTGTTTATGTCCTGGGGTTTTGAAGTATATAGCCTGCTGACTCGCTGGAACCCGCTCAATGTCAAACGTCCTTATGCCTTGCCGTACAATGGCAAAAATACATTGGTAGTTGGTTTGGGACCTGCCGGATATACCTTGTCACATTATCTTGTTAATGAGGGCTTCGGCGTCGTCGGTATTGATGGCCTGAAGATTGAACCACTACCAGACGAATTAACCGGCGCCAGCGGTCAGTTGCCAACGCCGGTAAAAGATTTCAGCGAACTCTATGAAGCCCTGGACAAAAGATTACTGGCCGGATTTGGTGGCGTCGCTGAGTACGGAATTACTGTTCGTTGGGACAAGAATTTCCTCAAGGTCATTTATCTTAATCTGGCCCGACGTCAGTCCTTCAATTGTTATGGTGGTGTGCGTTTTGGTGGCACCATCACCATAGAAGAAGCCTGGGATTTAGGTTTTGATCATGTCGCGATTGCCAATGGTGCCGGAAAACCCACCATTATCGGACTCAAGAACAACCTCATCAGAGGCATACGTAAGGCCTCTGATTTTCTCATGGCACTACAGCTCACGGGTGCAGCCAAAGAATCATCACTGGCGAATTTACAGGTTCGTCTGCCCGCTGGCGTCATCGGCGGTGGTTTGACCGCCCTGGATACTACCACCGAGAT
>QNEM01000104.1 GCA_003645215.1 Gammaproteobacteria bacterium | reverse complement strand
GTGCTCAAAATAGACGGGTAGAAGTGATCGCCAAATAGTTAGTCTGACAAGCAGATCGTAAGGGGTGCCGGGAATTATTCCCTGCACCCCTTTTTTATGTACAGGATGTACTGTATATCGCGGCTGCATGGATGCAGAGGAGCGGCTATTTACAGGGATGTAATGTATGTCGTTTGTGCAGGAGTACACAAACGACTATGTACAGGATGTACGGGTAGAAAATTGCTCCTCGACTTTGTCTGGAAAACTTGTACCGCAAGGGTAGGCTTCGCACTTCCTGACGTTTTCAACCGAATATGTCCTATATTCGTCCTGAGTCGTTTTACCTCCTACATCCATATAGTCGTGCATTTTCTGTACTCCCGCCATCCGTGGCGGTCGTATGTCGCGGCTGTATGGATGCAGAGGAGCGGCTATTACAGGATATAGAGCAACGCAGGAGCAGTTGCCGAGGATGTAGTGCCTGTATGTTGCAAAAAGCAACATTTAAGGCAGACAAATCATTAATAGTTACCGCTATCTTCAAAGCAGGCTAATCTCTCTTTGAGAAATCTCTGTTTATGGCTTATTGTTACGGATCTCTCCTGATTTAAGTCTATTCCAGGGGACCGAGGGTAACAACTGAATTAATTGAAGGGAAAATAGCGATGTCTGAAATTAAAACCTACCAGGTTCCTGAAGCGATCAAAAAGAATGCTCATATCAATAATGAGCAGTATTTGGCAATGTACAAGCAATCTTTAGAAAATCCAGATGAATTCTGGGCCGAACAAGCTGAAAAGTTCGTCAGCTGGTTTAAGCCCTGGGACAAGGTTCAATCAGGAGGATATGAGGATGACGTCAATATTAAATGGTTTGAAGGAGCCAAACTAAACGTTTCATATAATTGTCTGGACAGGCATCTTGAGACACGAGGGGATCAAACTGCCATCATCTGGGAAGGTGATGACCCCGATGTCAGTAAGGCAATAACTTATCGAGAACTACACGAAGAAGTTTGTCGTCTTGCCAATGTGCTTAAGGATCGGGGCGTCAAGAAAGGTGATTGTGTTTCTATCTATATGCCAATGGTTCCAGAAGGTGCTGTTGCCATGTTGGCATGTACGCGGATAGGTGCTGTTCACTCAATAGTATTTGGTGGTTTTTCTCCAGAAGCCCTGAAAGACAGGATTCTGGATTCTGACTGTCAGGTTGTTATTACTGCTGATGAAGGTGTGCGTGGAGGCAGGGCGGTACCGCTAAAGGCTAACGTAAATAAAGCGTTGGAAGACTGTCCAAATGTACACACAGTTATAGTTACCAGGGTCACAGGGAATGCCATCGAATGGAATGATGAGAAAGATATCTGGTATGCCGAATCAGTTGCTGCTGTTTCAGCTGATTGTCCTCCTGAAGAGATGGATGCAGAAGACCCCTTGTTTATCCTCTACACATCAGGCTCAACGGGTAAACCAAAAGGTGTATTGCATACCACAGGTGGTTATTTGTTGTATGGCGCGATGACGCATAAATATATCTTTGATTATCATGATGGTGACATCTACTGGTGTACTGCTGATGTTGGATGGGTAACGGGTCACACATACATTATTTTTGGGCCATTATGTAATGGGGCAACGACCCTGATGTTTGAAGGTATTCCGACTTATCCAGATGCCGGGCGTTTCTGGCAGGTCGTCGATAAACATCAAGTGAATATCTTTTACACAGCACCCACGGCCATCCGTGCACTCATGGGGGCCGGTGATGAGTTTGTTACAAAACACAGTCGCAAGAGTTTGCGCATACTTGGTTCCGTTGGGGAGCCGATTAATCCAGAGGCCTGGGAGTGGTATTACCATGTTGTTGGAAATGGAGACTGTCCAATCATGGATACCTGGTGGCAAACGGAAACAGGAGGTATTCTGATTACACCTTTACCCGGTGCGACAGATCTAAAACCAGGTTCGGCGACACGGCCTTTCTTCGGTGTTGAACCCGCCATAATCGATGAGCAGGGAAATGAATTGCAAGGGGCTGTCTCTGGTAATTTAATTATCAAACGTTCATGGCCTGGTCAAATGCGTACGATCTTTGGTGATCATGAGCGATTTATCGAAACCTATTTTAAAATGTATCCAGGCAGTTATTTTACCGGTGATGGAGCAAGGCGTGATGAAGACGGTTATTACTGGATCACGGGTCGAGTAGATGATGTTATTAATGTCTCTGGACACCGCATGGGCACAGCAGAAGTTGAAAGCGCATTGGTACTGCATGATGCGGTCGCAGAGGCGGCCGTTGTCGGTTACCCGCATGATATTAAAGGACAGGGCATTTATGCCTATGTGACCTTGATGTCAGGGGTTGAAGAATCTGAAGAGCTACGAAAGGAACTGGTCCACCATGTGCGCAAGGAGATAGGTCCGATTGCCTCTCCCGATGTCATTCAATGGGCACCGGGCTTGCCCAAGACCCGCTCAGGAAAAATCATGCGCAGGATATTACGCAAGGTTGCAGAAAATGAGTTAGATGCCTTGGGTGATACCAGTACTTTGGCAGATCCTTCTGTCGTCGATCATCTGATTGAAAATCGCCTGAATAAATAAATCTGAATAAATAAATCTGCATAAATAAACCTGAATAATCAGAGTTGAATCAGTCAGACAAATAAATGAGCAGGAGAAATTAATGAACCTGGACAGAGTAGATGCTGGAAGAAATCCGCCAGAAGACGTCAATGTCGTTATTGAAATTCCCTTGAATGGTGAACCCGTAAAATATGAGCTGGACAAGGATACAGGAGCCATGTTCGTGGATCGTTTTTTGAACACCTCAATGCGTTATCCCTGTAACTACGGATATATACCAAGAACCCTGGCAGAAGATGGTGATGCAGTGGATGTGATTGTTGCCACACCAATGCCTTTGATCCATGGCTCTGTGATGCGTTGCCGGCCGATTGGCTTATTGTGTATGACCGATGAAGAGGGGCCTGATGGCAAGGTGATGGTAGTTCCATTAGACAGTGTATCCAAATTTCATACCTCTATTAATTCTTATGAAGATGTACAAGCTGCGCTACTGGATCAAATTACGCACTTTTTTGAGCACTATAAAGACCTGGAACCGGGAAAATGGGTCAAGCTTGATGGTTGGCGTGATGTTCAGGCAGCAAAAGATGAAATAATGGCGTCACTGGAAAGATATGAAAATAGCCCGGAAAAACCATTGTTTTAGGCAGCTTGATTTCATCCCCCTGAGTATTTTCACTAATTTGGCCTGGATCTGTTTTTTTAAGCAAGAGCAGGCCTCAATTGCTTATTAATATTGAGATTTCCCCGAATTTGTTTGACAAACAGATGCCAAAGAGATATGTTGCGCTGCAATAAATATTGCAATGCACAACATGAGGAAATGAATCAATGGAAAACCAAATTATTGACCAGCTAACCGCAGCGACATCAAAATCATATGAAACAATGAAGGACCTGGGTGATATCAACACCAGTGCACTTCGTAAAATCACAGATTTACAGTTTAATTTCATCACTAAGAATGTGGAATCTGGCATTGAGCAAGCCAACTCTTTGAATAGTAAGAAAGATGCCAAAGATATTTTTGCAAGCAGTGCTGAATTTGTATCTGATTACAATGAGAAGATCATCGATTTCACCAGTCAGACTGTTGAAATTCTTAATCAATCACGTGATGAAGCTACAAGCTTGTTTGAAAAGGCAATTGCTACTAAAGCTGCACCAGCAAAAAAGCCGGCTAAAGCTAAAGCTAAAACAGCTAAACCTGCAGCCAGGAAGGCTGCCAGGAAAGCAGCGTAATAGCGCTTAGAGAAATAATTTTACTCTCTCAAAAAACCCACATTTCTGTTTGTCAGGGATGTGGGTTTTTGCTTTATATAGAGTGAATATTTGTGTATGGACTATACAAAAAGAATCAGTATTGCAGTGCAACATTTTGCATGGTAGCATGGGCGGTATTCAGGCTTAAGCCGAAGATAGTCAGGGGCACAACCGTTTGCCCAGTATGAACAAAAATATTCTCAGGATATAAGATTATGAACGATAAAATGCAATTTCCTTTCTGGAATACAGACTGGATGAACAGTGGCGGGATGAACAGTCAACCAGACTGGTTCCAGAACCAAAAACAATATATGGATGCCTGGTCTTCTTTCCAGAATTTCATGCCAAATTCTTCTACCGGTATTCCACCAATGGCTGAAGCCATGAATAGTTGGTGGAAATCAGCATCACCTTCTCTGTCTGGTCAGAACCATGACTTTTATAGCAAGATGATGCAGCAGGGACAGTCTTTTTATTTTATGGGTGAACAGTTCAGTAAAATTCTTGAAGGAATGAAAGGTGTCACTCAACAATCTGAAGACTGGCAGACAGCTTTAAATAATCAATTTGAGTCTATGAAGTCCATGTTTGAAGGGATGACCGCAAACATGAACGGTGGATTCACAAATGTACCTGGAATGACAGATGTATTAACGGGTGGACTAAATGATAAATACTTTGAAACAGCTGAGATGACATCAATGCTGGATAAACTATTGTCTATTCCTGGAGTTGGACCTGATCGTGAGAAGCAAGCACAGATGCAGGAAGGCATCAAACTGTTCAATGAATACCAGCAGGTCTCGAACAAGTATAACGCAGAGATGAGTAAAGTCGGTGTTGCCGGTCTGGAGTTGATGCGTACCAGAATTATTGAAATGGCAGAAAAGGGCGAAACAATTGATAGCCTGCGTCAAATATATGATCTGTGGGTAGATTGTAACGAAGAGAAATATGCTGAATCTGTCAACACAGATGAATATTCAAGGCTATATGGTCGTTTGACAAATGCTATGTTGGCAGTGAAGCAACATAACGGCAAAGCGATGGATGAAGTCTTGACTAAGCTCAATATCCCTACACGCCAGGGTATGAATTCAGTTATGAAGCGTGTTCAGGAAATGAAGCGAGGCCAGTCGAAATCTGCTGCAAAAATTACAGCATTGGAGAACGAACTTCAGGCCTTGCGTCAAATGATAGAAGGCAAGAAAAAAACTTCATCTACAGCCGCACCACGCTCAGCAACCGGGAAGAAAAAAGCTAAAAAGAAAGCGAGCAAGAAGACATCGCAGAAAGCAGCTAAAAAAACTTCCGCTGATAAACCAATTGTAATCGATATTTAAAGTATCGATATTTACGTATACAGGAGCATACAACGTGATTCCTTTTCAAATGAGACCAGACGAAATAATCCAGGAAATTTCTGACTTTAATGGCAAGCTTGCCAAAGGTTTTAATTCTTTATCAGAAATTGGTGAATTAGAAGATGGCATTTCAGCAAGAGATGATGTCTATAAAGAAGACAAGATGGTGCTTTACCATTACCAACCAAGAACCAAGAAACAAAACTCGATCCCTGTATTAATTGTTTATGCTTTAGTAAATCGTCCGTATATGGCGGATCTTCAGGAAGGACGTTCAATGATCCAGGGATTACTGGATGCGGGGCTTGATGTCTATTTGATCGATTGGGGTTATCCTGATGCGGGTGACAGCTATTTAGCACTAGATGATTACATCAATGGATATATCAATAATTGTGTCGATGTGATTCGTCAGGAACATGGCTTAGAAAAAATTAATCTTATGGGTATCTGTCAGGGAGGTGTATTTAGTCTTTGTTATACATCCTTACATCAGGAAAAGATTAAAAATATTATTACTACAGTCACGCCGGTAGATTTTCACACTAAAAATGACACGCTTAGCAAAATGATTCGCTATGTTGATGTTGATTTACTTATAGATACCGAGGGTAATATCTCCGGTGATGATATGAATACAACCTATCTGTCAATGAAACCTCATAGAATGATGGGTCAGAAATATGTCGATCTGGTGGGTATTCTGGATGACACGGATAAATTACGTAATTTTATGCGTATGGAAAAATGGATCTTCGATAGTCCTGATCAAGCTGCAGAAGCTATCAGGGAATTCTCCAAACAGTTCTACCAGCAAAATGGTCTGGTAAAAGGTACGGTCAAGATAGGTGATGATACGGTGAATCTTGAAAATATCACTATACCGGTGTTAAACATCTTTGCAGCTGCAGATCACCTGGTTCCACCAGATGCCTCTAAAGCACTGGGAGGATGTGTATCTAGCGATGATTATTCAGAGCTCGAATTTCCCGGTGGTCATATCGGTATTTTTGTGAGTGGCAAGGCAGCGCATATGATTCCCCCTGCCGTTGGCAAATGGTTGGATGAGAGAACCTGAGCAATATACTTTCTATAGACATAAAAAAACCGGGAATCTTCCCGGTTTTTTTTATTCCTGAGCAGGAAACTATTTATTTCTTTTTGGTCTTTTTCTTTGCAGTTTTTTTGATTGTTATAGGGGAAGCTTTTGTTGCTGATTTCTGGGCGACACTTATGCCTTTATCAGCCCAGTCTGTAATTTCATTATTGCAATTCATAAGAATACCTCCGGTAGACTGGACTATATTCATAAGTCTGCTGTTGTATTCAGCGACTAATTCAGCCTGTGCTGCCAATAATGATTGTGGATCCCGTATATTTTTTTCAGAAGCTGCCAAATCCAGTTCTTTCTGACTTGCTTGCATACAGGTATTCAGTACAGCCAATTGTTGTTCGGTCAGTTTTTCAATCACTGTGGTGTTAATACTACCGAGTTCCTTCATAGATTCGATTGCGGTTTTAGAAATCTCATCCCACTGTTTTGTTATATCATTTGCCATTTTAAATCCCCAGGTTTAATAAAATCCTTATTGAAAATTATGTCTGGATAAACTCGTTTTACTTGATAAAAAAAAGCCTGTGTCATGATGACACAGGCTTTTTTCAGGTTCGAAGCTACGGTCAAATTAAGCAGCCTTCACCATTGGGTTATTATCAGCAGCTTCTTTTGCTACATCTTCAGCCCATGCCGTTGCGTCTTCTTTGGTTTCGTTCAGAATATCAAACGTGTTGCGGGCAATACCCTGAGTTTTGCTGCTAAGGTCACTGACAATATCAGCCTGACCGTCAACTATTGCCTGGTAACCCTTGGCAGAACTAAGCAGCTGAATTTGGCTGGTCATTGTTTCCATACCCAATGTTGCCATGGCGATTTGCTGATCGAAAAGTTGTTCGACAGCGTTTGTGTTCATGGTATAGAGCGCTTTAGCTGCACTGTAAGCAGATTGGCCTATTTTGTTCATGTTTTCGTTCATT
>QNEM01000103.1 GCA_003645215.1 Gammaproteobacteria bacterium | reverse complement strand
CAGGCAATTTTTTTGGGTCTGAAGCTCCGGATCTTAAACGTAATGATACAGAAGAAATGTACAATTTCGGTATAAAACATTTTTTTACAGATTCATTATCTGCATTTGGAAATGTTGGAAGAAGCGCCAGGTTTGCAACCGTAGATGAACTTTTCCAATTCAATCCACTGGGAGCACAGGAATTTTCAGTAATCGAACCACAAACTGCCGAGCATGTAGATCTAGGCGTAGAGTATGAGGCTGATAATATATCCGGTTCAATTTCTGCCTACTATATGGATATTGATAATGAAATTCATTTTGATCCAACAACATTTACCAATATCAACCTGGATCCAACAGAACGCAAGGGCATAGAGACTACTGTAGAGTTTAGACCTCTACCAGAGGTTTCAATTAGAGGTAACTATGCTTACATCGATTCAGAATTTGATGAAGGGCCATTTGATGGCAATGAAGTACCACTGGTAGCAAAACATTCTGCAAGTATATCTGCAAATTGGGACATAAATTCTATTTTTACCCTCTCATCTATATGGAGTTACGTTGGAGAAAAACGATTTGATAATGATCAAACAAATGATTTTGGACAAAAAATCCCTGACTATGATATCTGGGATATGAAATTGATGGGTGAACATAAAGGCTGGATAGCAAGTTTCGCCATAAATAATATTCTTGACGAAGAAGCCTTTGATTTTGGGGTAAGGAGTAATTTCACACCTGGTAGATATAATGCGCTACCCTTGCCTGAGAGAAATTTTATATTGACGGCTGGGTATAACTTTTAACAGATACCATCTAATAGAGAACACTACAGATAAATATGGGTAATCGACTGACAAAAATCTATACCAAAACAGGGGACAGTGGACTCACCGGACTGGCAGATGGTAGTCGCACTGAAAAAGACAGTCTGCGCATCTTCGTTATTGGTGATGTTGATGAGCTTAATAGTCTATTAGGACTTTTAATTGCCATTAATATTGATGAAGAAATTAAAGCCTGTTTACTCGACATACAAAATATATTGTTTGATCTTGGTGGGGAGCTTGCTATTCCTGATAGTGAGGTGATCACAGAAGCACGTGTTCAGTATCTTGAGAAGATTATTGACCAATACAATGCTTCTTTACCCCCTCTGAAGGAATTTATATTGCCAGGTGGCTCTGTCCCTGCCGCGGTATGTCACACTGCACGCGCAGTGTGTCGTCGTACAGAGCGACAACTTGTTGGTTTATCGAGAGAGATATCTATCAACAATGTTTCACTTAAATTTCTGAATAGACTGTCTGATCTATTGTTTATCTTTGCCAGGACTCTGGCGCTAAGTGAAGGGGGAAAAGAGATATACTGGCAAAGCGAACGTATTAAAGATTAGCTATTAGAGATTAAACATTATTACTTAATAGGGTTTTTCTTCCAGTCTCAATATTTGACCTTCGCGAATCATTTTTACCCTGCTGAGAAAAGTATTCCCCAATAATATGGTTCTGGGGAAGTTCCCATCGTGTACAGCAGCTTTTACGTCGTGTATTTTAATACCTCCGACCATCACTGTTTTCAGGTTAACGATATAGATTTTGCTCACGCCAGATGCAGTCTCTGACAAGCTTTCCTGCCCATCCATTTTGTAGTTAATGCCCAGACGTTTTGCCTGTATTCCGTTCATTGATATCAGCGTTGCACCTGTATCAACCAGGAATTTCACCTGGAATTCGTTAATACTGCCATTGACCTGGTACATCCCACCCCTGTCTGGTGCGATAGTTACTGTTTCACCAGCGCTTGGTTTTTTAAAACTACTGCCTATATGCGAGCCCAATGTGTAGGTGTTCTGTTTGCCATCAATTTCGATGACTGCTTCCCTGGAATTTGCCGAGATTAACAAGACACCTTCCGGACTTGGTTTGCCAACCTTGAGTATTCTTTGTTTACCATCAATAGTAACGATGGCCTTGCCACTAAATAAGCCGTTGATGGTGATCTTGTCTACAGCGAAGACATTCATTGAAAGAATTAACAATAAGAGACACTGTAGTCGTTTTAACATAGCATTAAGCTTACTGATTATTAATAGAGACCTTTGCACGATTCATCTTTTCCGCCATAGCGGCGTTAAAAATGGTCTAAAAATACTCATTTACTACGTGTAAACTCCGTTTTTTAGACCATTTTCGCCTTGCTTTGACGAAAAATCTATTTCGTGCAAAGGTCTCTAATAAAAAATATTGTTCATGAAACCAATCTTGATCTTTCGTCATATTGCCTGCGAAGGCCCTGGCTACCTGGGAAATTATCTCACATCCAGAGATATTCCGTTCCAGACTATTTGTCTGGATCAGGGCGACGAGGTTCCCGAAGATCCAGTAGCCGGTTCGGGGCTGGTATTTATGGGTGGGCCGATGAGTGTTAATGACTCACTTCCTTGCCTGCAACAGGAATTGAAACTGATCCGTATGGCCCAGCAGGAAAATATACCGGTACTCGGACATTGTTTAGGCGGGCAACTCATCAGCAAGGCGCTGGGTGGGGAAATTACTTCAAATCCTGTGCCTGAGATGGGTTGGTATCCTGTGGCAGGATACGATAATGCGATATCGATAGATTGGCTAAAGGGTCTACCAGAAAAGTTTGAAGTGTTTCATTGGCATGGTGAGACGTTTTCACTTCCTGAGGGTGCTGTTCCATTACTACAAAGTGAAGTTTGTAAAAACCAGGCCTTTATACTTGGCAGTAATTTGGCGTTTCAGTGTCATGTGGAAATGCAGGACAATATGGTTCAGGAATGGTTTGATGTTTATCAGGCTGATGTGCCAGAACCATCAGCAAGTGTGCAGACACGCCAGCAAATGCTGGAAAACCTGGAACAAAGAATTGAAAATTCCAAGGCTGTTGCCGATGTGTTCTATGAAAAATGGTTATCCGGGGTGATCCTCTAGCTGCTTTTAACCTCTATTGTGTCCAGTCGGGGAATTTTCTCTAGTGACCAGTGCTTGATTCCCCATTGAATGATTTCCTCAACATTTTCCTGTGCCAGTAACTTATCAGGGTCTTGTCCTAAAAATTCAAGTGCCAGAAGTAATGTGGTCACGGGGTCCTCATCATCAATGGGTTTTGCGTGGTATTGTTTACTCAATTTATATCCTTGTTTATCAACAGCAACAGGTAAATGTGCATAGGCAGGGCTGTGGTAATTGAATAATTTCTGTAAATATATTTGTCTGGGTGTTGAATCCAGTAAATCTGCACCGCGCACAATTTCTGTAATATTCTGCCAGGCATCGTCGACAACAGTCGCAATGTGATAGGCCACAAGGCCATCTGCGCGATGTACTATGAAATCACCAATCTCGGTTTCCAGATTTTGCTGAAATTTCCCCTGAATTTCATCATTCAGATTAATTGCTTGCTGATTGCATAGAACACGAAGTGCGTGTTGCTGATCAGAACTATGTCCCTTGTCTCGGCAAGTGCCAGGGTATGCTTTTCCTTGTAATTGTTTGCGGGTGCAGGTGCAGCGGTAAAGAAGGTTTTTATCGGTGAGAAGATCCAGGGCTTCTTGATAGGCCGCTTGCCGATGGCTCTGGAACAGGACTTTATCGTCCCAATACAGGCCTAATATCTCGAGTGACTTCAGAATGGAGCTATCGGCACCTGCCTGGTTACGAGGTGTGTCAATATCATCCATGCGTACCAACCATTTGCCATGCTGACTTTTTGCCTGCATATAGCTGGCTACGGCGGCTACGACTGAACCGAAATGTAAGGGGCCCGTGGGGGAAGGTGCGAAACGGCCTATGACTGACATTCAGTTAAACTACAGCCTGGTAGTTCACAGTCTGGATGTGACTGTGAAAAGAACAAAACCTATCCCAGATGACGTTCCTTGATTTCATCCAGAGTTTTGCAGTCGATACATTGGGTCGCTGTCGGGCGTGCTTCGAGTCGGCGGACACCGATTTCTATCCCGCAAATTTCACAAAAGCCATAGTCAGCAGAATCCAGCATGGCAATAGATTCATCTATCTTGGAAATCAGTTTACGTTCCCTGTCGCGTGTACGTAATTCCAGTGCAAACTCTTCTTCTTGTGATGCACGATCATTTGGATCCGGAAAATTGGTAGCATCATCCTGCATGTGGTGCACAGTCCTGTCGACTTCTTCCATTAATTCTGTTTTCCAGGCGAGCAAGATTTGTCTGAAATGTTCTGTGTGTTCTGGTCCCATATAATCTTCATTTTTCCTTTTCTGCTTATATGGAGCGATTTTCTTTTTGGTTGCTGATTTTCCCTTTTGTGATTTTGGAGCGGGTGTTTTTTTAATGTTTGTTACTTTACCCATAGCTTTTTTATTTTTGTTCCCTGTTGTTTTCTTCTTGGAAATGGTCTTCTTAGCAGCTTTTTTGGCTACTTTCTTTTTAGCTATTACTTTTTTCTTGGATGCCTTCTTTTTAGCAACTTTCTTTTTGGCGGGTGATTTTTTGGCAGCCTTTTTCTTAGACGCCTTCTTTTTAGCAACTTTCTTTCTGCTAGCCTTTTTCTTGGCTACTTTTTTCTTAGAAACCTTCTTTTTAGCAACCTTTTTTCTGGACGCGGCAGACTTCTTAGCAGCCTTTTTGGCTACTTTCTTCCTGGCTGTCACTTTCTTCTTGGCAACTTTTTTTGTCTTTTTCTTCGCAGGCATTACCTGTTTACTCCAAGCACTTAAAAAAATCAGCGTGCATAAATACCAGAAAGGCCGTCTCGAGGCAAACTGGATTTGCTCTAAATATCCCGAATTCTATTATATCAAGAACTTGTAATCTGGGCTGGTTTTAATTTATCCACCCACATTTTGCTTGCACCCGCGACCGCGACGGGCATGGCGATGAAATTAACTACTGGTATGAACGTTATGAGCATAACACCAAGGCCAAAACCAAAGGTTTGTTTCTTTTTCATTATCATTATTTTGCGTTGTTCTGGAAATACGATGCCATGGTTGCCCATTGGATAATCCATATATTCCAGTGCCAACATCCATGAGCCAAATAATACCCAGATGAAAGGCGCCGCCACCTGGACCACCGGGATGATGAATAATAGAAGCAGGGGAATCGCCCTGATGACGAAATAGAGAAATTTTCTGGATTCAGATTTAATGGCCCTGATTATTTCATCAGGTATGGCTTTCAGGCCACCGGTATCCGTCAAGGCTGTATTTGTTAGCTTGCTTTCTACGGCTTCAGCCAGAAAGCCATTGAATGGTGCTGCAATCAAATTTGCAACTATGGTGAAGCAAAAGAAAAGAACGGCCAGGGCGATGATGACAAACAGTGGCCAGAGTAACCATCTTATCCATTCCCACCAACCTGTACTCCAGCTATCAATGAAATCAGATAGTATATTGGAGCCATAGGCAATTGCAGAAGCAAACAACAGGGCATTGATTAAAAAAGGTATGACTACGTAAAGTCTGATGCCGGGCTGAATGATCAGTCTAAACCCGGAAAAGACATATTTGAAACCTGTAATAAAATCATTCATAAGCTTGGCCAGACACTCGTCATGGCAAGGTGATCACTTCTGCCGGATGCCATCCATCCATCTTATGCTCAACAACAACCGTTGTGTATAGACCGCCCCGGACGTTGAATTCTGCCGTGAGGCGCATAAACCTGGGGGAGATTACCGAGACAATATCTTCCAGTATTTTGTTGGTAATCGCCTCATGAAAAGCACCTTTATCCCTGTATGACCAGATGTATAGTTTTAATGCCTTAAGTTCGATGCATAGCTCATCAGGAATATAATCAAATTCCAGCGTGGCGAAATCCGGTTGCCCGGTTATTGGGCACAAACATGTGAATTCATGGGTTGAAATATGGATTGTGTAATCCCTTTCCGGTGATGGATTTGGGAAAGTTTCCAATTGTTCTGAAGGTTCAGTAGACATAGCATCATTGTTGTAAAAAATTGCGCGAGAACCATAGCATAATTTAAAAAAAACTTACTAGCCGAAGTTAATGGAGCGCATTAAATATAGTTAAATAATCTATAAATAACATATAGTTATAGTAACTACTTAAAGTTAGAAATAGTTTTATGTTTTGCTTGTTTGTATCGCTTAATCTTTGTATTGTAACGCCCCATGCGTTTACGCAATATCAAACTAGCTGGGTTCAAATCTTTCGTCGATCCGACCACCCTTCATATACCGGGAAACCTGGTGGGTGTGGTCGGTCCTAACGGCTGTGGCAAGTCCAATATCATTGATGCAGTGATGTGGGTCATGGGTGAAAGTTCTGCAAAACATTTGCGCGGTGATTCCCTTACCGATGTAATTTTTAATGGTTCATCAGCCAGAAATCCTGTCGGCCAGGCCACCGTGGAACTGCTTTTTGATAACTCCGAAGGCAGGGCAGGTGGCCAATACGCCAGCTACAGTGAAATCTCTATTAAACGACAGATTAATCGTGATGCAATCTCTACATATTATCTCAATGGCACGCGATGTCGTCGTCGGGATATTCAGGAAATTTTTCTTGGAACCGGTTTAGGCCCCAGAAGTTATGCCATTATTGAACAGGGAACGATCTCCCGTTTAATCGAAGCCAAACCCGAAGAATTACGTACCTTCATTGAAGAAGCTGCCGGGGTCTCCAAATACAGGGAAAGGCGTAGAGAAACTGAAAACAGGATAAAACACACCAAGGAGAACATCAGCCGGCTCACAGATATTCGTGATGAGCTGGAAAAACAACTTAACCACCTGCAACGTCAGGCAAAGGCCGCTGAAAGATACCAGGGCTTAAAAAAGGAAGAACGCCAGCTTCAGGCAGAATTATTGGCGCTTAACTGGAAGCATCTGAAAGCGCACATGAAAGATGAAGAAGAGCTGGTGGTTACCCAGGAAAACCTCGTCGAAGCAGGTCTCGCAGGCTTGCGGCAGGTTGAGAGTGATATAGAGAAATATCGTGATGAGCTGGTGACAGCAAATGAGGGTTTTAATACTACGCAGTCGAATCTTTATGGTGTTGGCGGCGAAATCTCCAGGCTCGAACAGAAGATTCAGCATACCAAAGAAAGAATCTCATCCATTGAAGAGGATATTAAACAGGCACAGCGTGAAGAGGCTGATGCCAATCAACACATACAACAGGATAAAAACAAGCTGCAAGCACTTGTGGCAACCGCAGGAACACTTGAACCTAAGCTGCAGGGTTCCAGGAATGAAAGTAATAAGGCTTATGAATTCCT
>QNEM01000102.1 GCA_003645215.1 Gammaproteobacteria bacterium | reverse complement strand
AGCACTTTACTGGAAACATGGCCTGGTCAAACTTGAGATTGGTGTTGCCCAGGGCAAGAAAGCCCATGACAAACGCGCAGCCAACAAGGAAAAAGACTGGAAACGGGAAAAACAAAGACTATTAAAGATCCGTAGTTGAACTTTTTTGTCCCTGTCTTCTCATACACGCATATCGTATAATCTGAAATTACCAATGGCTTTAAAACCACGGGGGCGTATTGGCTTCGACGTGGGTAGCGAAACCTGAGGTGCATGTCGAGGTGTAGTTTCCTCGTAAATCTGACTACAACACTATAGTTGCCAACGACGACAACTACGCCCTAGCTGCTTAATAACCAGCATAGTGCCCTCGGCCTGATGTGTGCTTATACGCTCAGATAACCGGGGTCGACTCATATAAGATCGCGATGAAGCATGTTCGGTGTGGATTCGTTAAAACTTATCCGAACTCGCTCTACGTTTTCCCTGTCTATCGGGTAATGTAGGGCTAAATTAATAGATAGAATAAACATGTAGAGCCGAAGGCAGAGTACTTGCGGACGCGGGTTCAACTCCCGCCGCCTCCACCAAATAATCAAACCACCCTTGCGGTGGTTTTTTTATGTGTGCTTACGTCGTGGGCTCACAATTTTGTAGGGACAATTTCGTCTGGAACGAAATTGGACATTTCGAAGAAATACCTGAAAGGCAAATTACAGGGACGTTATTTGTCAGCAAAAATTGAACGCCGGAACAAAGTGACGGCGTCCCCGAAGGGGTGATGCACATGGATGTGCTGAGTAGCTCCCGCCGTTTTTGATTATTAAATAATCAACCGGAACTGGTTAACATTTAATCACTCCGACCCCTTTAATTCTTTAATTGCGAATATATAGATATAAAACAATAAGATATAGTAATTTGAACTGGACAAAGAACTGGACAAATTATGTAATTAATACTTGATATATACTATATATAACATATGCTTACAATCATTAAAGCCGAACAAATAACCGGACAAATAACTGGAATAGTGTCATGAATATTACAAGTCATAATTTCACTCCATTTATACCTAGTGATGAGGTGCTTGAGAAGTCGGCATTACCGGATTTAGCAATGTCATTAGATCGGGCTGATGGACAGCTGGCCGGTCGTTTAGTAGATACTACGAAAAAAACAATTAGTCAGCATATGGTAATAATAAATTCATATTATTCTAATCTGATTGAAGGTAATCATACGCTTCCACATGAAATACGAGCCGCGCAACGAGGCGAGTATGACGAAGATCCATTAAAACGAGATTTACAGAAAGAATCTGTTGCACATATTCATGTCCAAAACTGGATTAAAGACCAATCTCCAGATCGTGACATGATTTATTCTCCGGCTTTTCTTAAAGCAATACATAGGGAATTTTATAACCAATTACCTGAGCACATGTGGGAAATCAAAGATAAAGATGGCAAAGTGAAAGGCAAAGTTGTACCCGGAGAATGGCGTAATCAAAGTGTAGAAGTAGGCAGGCATATTCCACCAGATGATAAATCTCTGAATACCTTAATGGAGCAATTTTGCCAGATTTATCATCCTGATAAATTTGTGGGACAAAAAAAAATTATCGCCGTAATGTGTGCGCATCATAGATTTGTATGGATACATCCATTTCATGATGGTAATGGTCGGGTTGTCAGACTATTTACAGATACTGCTTTGTCTAGTCTTGGATTAAATGGCATTGGTGTCTGGTGTTTAAGTCGAGGTTTAGCAAGAACATCCAAAGATTATAAGGCCTCCCTGGCACGTGCAGATTTCAGCCGACAGGGTATACAAGATGGTCGTGGGCTGTTGAGCCAAAATAATTTGCTGGAGTTTTGTGAGTACATGCTAAAGACAGCTATTGATCAGGTTGAGTACATTAGCGGACTACTAGAATTACAAAAAATGCTAAATAGGATTACTGGTTATATACAAGCCCGAAATGATGATCGTGTCACAGGAATTAGTGATGACATAAGTGAAAAAGCCATTCTTATTTTATACAATGCTTTTATAAATGGTGAACTGAAACGATCAATGGCCTATGATTTGTGTGCTAGTGGTAAGTCAGATCGCACTGACAGACGTCTGCTAGAACAATTAAAAAAAGAAGGTCTTCTAACGGAGTCCAGCAGCAGATCACCATTTAGATGGGCGATACCTGAACATGCTGAACCATGGTATTTTCCTGAACTCGTGCCAGGTACTATGTGATTAGTTGAGGGCAACTGGTGAACAAACAAATAGATTGTTATCTACATATTAGATAGTTACATCTTCTGTTCGGCGCTCCCGCCGCCGAAGCTGATTAAAAGTATCCGTTAAACTTAGGGGAACCTCACTCCGACCCCTTTAATTTTGTGGTAGTGGAGGCGAAGCCGCAACGAAAAAACCGTCGCTGTGACTGTGCATGTTATGCATTTTTCTCTTCAGCCTTCTTAACTCGAATTTTATTGCTTCCGACTGTCTTGTTGTTGAGGTTTTTAATTGCGACTTTCGCTTCTCCAGCCTTTGGCATTTGAACAAAGCCGAAACCTTTAGATAGACCACTAACTTGATCAATGGTTAAACTGCAAGATTGAACTTTGCCGAACGATTGAAATAAATCGTTCAACTGTTCCTCTGTTGTTGATCGATCTAAGTTGCGTACTAATAATTTCATATATGTACCTAGAGTATACTATTCATTAGTGATGAGCTATAGATAGCATAACTAGAGATTAGGCCATTGACTCAACTATTACTAATTCGCAATTACCCGTCAATCTAGCAGGCACACTATCAAGTCCCATCTCAAATTCTGAATCTGTCATTGCAAGCAGGATTATTTCAACATTAAGTTCGTCCTTAAATTGATTGCAGATTTCTATTAATTCAGGAATCCAATTTCCGGCACGTGTGTTTTGCAAATATCTTTCCCAATATTCTTCCGGTGCGAGCACCACCAATGTAGGTTGATTTCCAGAGAGTTGAATATCAAAATCAACTGCGGCCTCGTCAATAATTTTTGAAATATTTCTTTCTACTATTGAACAATAAGCCAGGCCCTCAAGTAATGCCCGAAGAGGTGTGTCCGCTCGGCCGCCATCAAGATTTTCTATTTTAAGCTCAATAACGGTTGGTAATTCCTTATCGATAACACCAAAGAGGTCAATATTGCCTACGCCTTCATCCATTTGCTTTGCTTTCAATGGTGTCTGGTAGTCAACAAAATCAATCAGCCGACCATCTGGTAGTTTAAATATTTTATTTCCACGTGATGCATTGAAAAGAGCAAGAGCAAGATGCTCTTCTCTTCGTGTTGATGAAGCCCCACTACTTGAAATACCATTGTGCGTTTCTTGGAAATAAGGACTTACCCTTTGAGGGGCATCTACATCTCTTAATTGCCTATAACCTTCACAAATTCTATTTACGTCCATATTTTTCATATAATCGAGAAAACCAGAAAGTTGATTAACCTCTTTTCTTTTGTGTAACTCGATTAAATATGACATTTCCATATCATTAGTATGTATTAATATGTGGGTATTGACCAAGCTAAACTACTAAATTGCAATAGCAAAAAGGGGCCGGAGTGATTGAATTTTGACCAGTTGAAATAATTTAGTCAGTCCAGACTCTTAAAACTGGTTCTGCCCTCCTTTCACTCCACACTCACCCTATTATTTCCCAACTTGTCTATACTATAGAACAATAGTAGAGACTCACTAAAGACTTAACCATAAATGACTTTATTAGCCGATCTTGTTCTTATCGCCCATCTGTTATTTATTATTTTTGTCATATTTGGTGGTTTGATTGTATTGAAGTGGCATAGAGCTATGTGGTTGCATATCCCATGTGCAATATGGGGTGCTTTGATTGAATTTTTTGGCTGGATTTGCCCACTGACTTACCTGGAGAATTATTTTCGTCAACTCGGCAATGGTGGTTCTTATGAAGGTGGTTTTATCCAGCATTATTTAATGCCGATTATTTACCCGCAAGGATTGACAACAGGTATACAAATCCTGCTCGGAGTTATTGTCGCCGTAATAAATCTTGTTATTTATTATTTCGTCTGGCGTTATTGGTACGATAAGCATACGAAATAATTGTGGGGCCGTAGCTCAGCTGGGAGAGCGTCGCGTTCGCAATGCGAAGGTCGGGAGTTCGATCCTCCTCGGCTCCACCATTAATATCCGGATGAGTGATCTAGTAATACGCATAGAATGCCACTTCAAACAAATGGTATGGTTCATTTCCACCAAAGGCATCGGCAGCACCACGGCCAGGAAATGCGACACCATAAAGTGCGGATAAATATAGTGCATCATTGATAGTCCAGTCGGCATAAATATTTATTTCATCTGCAAAACTTTTATCACTGACCGCAGTACCATAATAATTTTTTTCCTGTAGATCGAATTTATAGTAAATAGCCCCCACGCTTAAACTTTCATTTGGTGTGGCATTTAACTGCACCATGTGTGTTGTCTGGTTACTATTGAATAACAGGTACTCTCCGGCAATTTCACCCTGGTACCATGTTCCCCAACCAGTGCTCTCGCCAAAAAATAAAGGGTCAAAATTTTCACTTACATTATCAGTATTATCGGGATCCCCGGAAAATTCGGAATATCGATAACTGATCGTTGGCGACCAGCTTGCATCACTAAATGTATAACTACCCTGCAGATACCATGCGTCAGCGTCAATTTTCCCATCATCTCCACTCCCGGACTGAGATACATATTCACCGGAGAATAAAAAATTGTTAAGCCTCTGAAAATTTATGTCATTAGCACGTATTGAATACACATCCATGCCGTCACGGGGTCCGTAGAAATGTATATCCGCGTCCAGGATGTGAAAATATGTAAAACCGATAGAACCTGATTCACTTGTGTTGTAGCGCAGATCGAAGCCTGCCAGATCAGTATTATCCTGATCACTGTCTGATTCCAGGTAGAAGAAATCGGCGGCCACGTCCTGTGTTTTTACTTTTAACAATGCTGTGTTATCAAATGCTGTTCGAGGAGCCAGCCAGTAGGTGCCTTTGCTTAGTTGATCAAAATTCCCGTCCTGGATCAGAAAGCCGTTACCGATATGGTAATCCTGGCGACCAAAGGACAGGGAAATTGCTTCCTCTCCAAGAGATTCAGAAAACAGCCCTCCGGAATTCCATCCAATATACAGATACTCATTATCAATATCGTCTTCTGTGCCATTGGTGAACCCGCCGGCATCACCGTCTCCACGTGTGAGTCCTGCTATCAGTGAAACGCCCCCGTACAGGTATCCCGCTGACCCAATAAGGTATTCCGCAGTGATTACTGGCTTCAGGTAAGCTTCGAACCATTGGGCATCTCCCGTATTTTCGCCCGTGATAATGTCGAATCGGCCTACACCGAAATTAGTGTTTCTTGTGTCAAAATAACCCGCGCCAAGTTCAACATCCATAGCAGCAGTAAAATCACCAGCTTTGAAAGTATTGTCCCCGGCATGCGCATTGTTACTGCTGGTTTGAATGCAGATGATTATTACTGAGAGCAATACAACCCTAATGATAATTGTTACACTTGGCGAGCAAATCGAACGTATGAAATATGTCATATTTTTAACTAAGCAAGTTAAAAGAAGGTGACTACCTAACAGTCAGTAATTATGCATCTATTAAAGAAATAAGCCAATTACGAAACTTGTAACCAGATTAATAGTAAATAACAATAATGGCTCAAGAAAATCTCAAAGATATAAAGGCGCTGAACCGAAGTCTTATTGTTCCTTTTATAATTCTGGCATTTTCCCTAATGCTTGTTATTGTCCTGGCAATTTTATCTGCAAAAAATCTTGATCAATACGCGCGCACCAGTTCAAAGCTTCTGGTCAATAACACAATCTCCCACCATCAAAAGAATCTTGGGCTGTTAGTCACAGAGTATGCTTTCTGGAATGAAACAATAGAGATGCTCGTGAAAAAACAGGATATGGAGTGGGGCAAGGAAAATATTGGTGATTATGTGCCAGAAAAATACGGTGTTGCCTGGATTTTCGCCCTCAATCCTGAGAATAAATTGATATACAGCACAAACAATGCAGAAATAAATAAAATACATCCTGACAAGTTTTCATCAGGCGGCCTGCAAACACTGATAGCAAAGGCACTGGATACGGACTTTGACGATCCTGATTACGCAACAGGGTTAATTGAATTCAACAACAAGCTGAATATTGTTGCAGCTTGTGCCTTCGCAGCCTATGAGCCAACGGATCTGGAAACCGGGAAAGCGCATGGCGTATTAATTTTTGCTAAAGAGCTCAATACGGCTCTCCTGAACGAATGGTCAAATGATTTCCAGATTAAAGACATGTCACTCATACATGAAAATTCTACTGATCTATATCGTTTAGATGAGACATACGAAAACATATCTCTGTCAACGGTAGATGGTTCTAAAATTGGTGAAATTGTCTGGACTCCTGATGATGCGGGAAGAGTATTCTTAAATAAATTTATGCCCTGGGTCATAGGGGCAATACTGGTAATGTGCATCATCGGTTTTATTTTTTACCGAAGATTAAAAATATATGGTGCCCTTGCCTATGAAAATATGCTTGCCCTGGGTGTAAACAGGGAGAAACTTACCTATCAGGCCCATTATGATCAATTAACTAATCTACCAAATCGTGTCTTGATGATAGACAGGATTAAACATGAAATAGCAAACTGTGTTCGTAATCAGACTAAAGCTGCAATCCTGTATATCGATTTAGATGACTTCAAATATGTCAATGATTCCATGGGACATCACATCGGGGATCTATTGCTGGTTCAGGTTGCTAAAAGACTCACTGAAAACATACGTGAGAATGATACTGTCTCCAGGTTTGGAGGAGATGAATTTTGCATGCTTCTCAATAATATCGCTAATGCAAATGATGCAGAGATAATTGCATCAAAAATACATCAGTCATTTAACCTGCCTTTTTTAATTGATGGAAAAGATATTGTCGTTGGTACGAGTATAGGGATTGTCATAATTCCAGAGAATGGTAAGGAACATACTGCCCTGCTTAGATATGCTGATATCGCTATGTACAGGGCCAAATCACTTGGGCGTAATAATTATCACTTTTATACAGAAGAACTGAATCTGCAATCGAAACGACGCTCAGAATTAAAAGCATTGTTATACAGCGCTATAGAACGAGATGAATTTTATCTTGACTATCAGCCTATATATTCACTAAAGAATAAAAAAATAATCAGTGT
>QNEM01000101.1 GCA_003645215.1 Gammaproteobacteria bacterium | reverse complement strand
TCATGCACCAGGTTGCGTTTATTCAAATCTGCACGAAACTGGGTAAATTCTATTTCTGTGGGCAACTCTCCATAGAGCAATAAATAACAAACTTCCAGGTAGCTACTCTTTTCTGCCAGTTGCTCAATGGGATATCCACGATGCAAAAGTACACCTTTTTCACCATCGAGGTAGGTAATTGAACTCCGGCATGAGGCTGTAATACCGTAGCCCGGGTCTATAGTGAACATGCCGAGTTCCTTATTTAATGCACTGGCGTCTATGACTGGATCGCCATAAGTCCCCTCATGCACCGGACACTCTATTTGTTTACCGGTCTTGTTATCGGTAATTGTCACCGTATGAGACATCAAACCCCCTCCAAAAAACTACTAATAGTTTGTTTCAATTTCAAAAAGTCCTTAAGCATACCCGCCAGTATGGCATTGCAACAATAGTGACACTTGTGCTAGCGCAGCACTTGATTATTTTTTTATGAAAAAATCATTAATTCGTTTAAACTTGTCGGCATATTCACTAAAAACAACTTAAAGTATCGGCTGCTACTCCTTGAGAAAAGGAGAGAAACAGGTCTGTTTATTATTTTCTTCTCTTTTCCGGGCACCTGTATATGAATACATTCCGGAGTTGGCAGACCTCAACGCATCAAGGATAACCTATGAATGAGCCAGTGTCTTCAATTCTGTTTAGCGGAAACGCATGGTATGTAGAAGAATTGTATGAGGCCTATCTTGAAGACCCAAAAAGTGTCAGTGACGACTGGCAACTTTATTTCAAAGCCATACAACTTGCAGATCCAGGTGCGCATCAGGATACCCCTCACTCAGCCATACAGAAGGCCTACTCTGAAACAGCACGGCAAAAAGGACATACACCTGTAATTAACGTTGGTAAGGACGCTACTGCCCACCAAAAACAGGTGGCTGTGCTGCAGCTCATCAATGCCTATCGTTTTCGAGGTCATCGACAGGCCGATCTTGACCCGTTGAAACAATATGAAAGACCTGATGTCCCGGAGCTGGATCCTGCCTATCACGAGTTAACCGAAACGGATATGGATACCGCATTTAATACCGGATCATTACATGCAGAAGATGAGATCCCACTGCATGAAATCATCGATATCATTCAAACGACCTATTGCCGATCCATTGGTGTGGAATATATGCACATCAATGAAACTGAAATTAAACGTTGGATACAGCAACGCCTTGAGTCCTGCCGCGCCATACCGAATTTCGAAAAACATCAAAAGATCCGTATTCTGGAACGTGTCATTGCTGCCAATGCACTCGAGGAGTATTTACACACCAAATATGTAGGTCAAAAACGTTTCTCACTGGAAGGCGGTGAAAGCCTCAATCCAATGCTGGATGTTCTGGTTCAGTCCGGAGGCATTGCCGGCATCAAGGAAATTGTCATCGGTATGGCGCATAGAGGACGTTTGAATGTGCTGGTCAATACCATTGGCAAAAATCCTGAAGAGTTATTTGACGAATTTGAAGGTAAAAATGTTCAAGGTTCAGGATCAGGGGATGTAAAATATCACAAGGGATATTCATCTGATATTGAGACACCTGGAGGCAATGTACACCTGACACTATCATTTAACCCCTCTCATCTTGAGATCATCTCTCCTGTGGTCGAAGGATCTGTTCGCGCACGCCAGGAAAGACGAAAAGATTTTGCCAGGGATCAGGTTCTTCCTGTCCTCATTCACGGTGATGCAGCGTTTGCGGGTCAGGGTGTTGTCATGGAAACCTTTAATCTTTCACAGACACGTGGCTACGCGACGGGTGGAACGGTACATATCATTATTAACAACCAGATTGGTTTTACCACCAGCGATCCGCTTGATTCCAGATCAACGCTTTATTGTACTGATGTCGCAAAAATGGTGCAGGCCCCCATCTTTCACGTAAATGGTGATGATCCGGAAGCTGTTGTATTTGTTGCGCAGCTGGCCCTCGATTACAGAATGGAATTCAACAAGGATGTGGTCATCGACATGATCTGTTATCGAAAACAGGGTCACAGCGAAACCGATGAACCATCAGCAACACAACCAATCATGTACCAACATATTCGCCAGCATCCGGGGGTGAGAACCCTGTACTCTGACAAACTGATTACAGAAGGATTACTTGATGATGAAGAAGTCGATGAAATAGCAGATAAATATATTGCCTCACTTGATGATAACGAAAGGGTCGCAGGCAAACATGCCGAAGATATAGATACCGAATTCCATATCGACTTTACGCCCTATACTAACACTGCCTGGCGTGAACCTGTTGATACATCAATTGATGAGACAACTGTCCGAAAATTTTCAGAAAAAATTACGCAGATGCCTGATGATTTTCAATTGCATAAAAGTGTGCAAAGGATCATTGATAACAGGATTAAAATGGGAAAGGGAGAACTACCCATGGACTGGGGCTTTGCTGAAACCATGGCATATGCCAGCCTGCTTGATTCGGGTTACCCGGTAAGAATTTCGGGACAGGATAGTAGCCGGGGCACTTTTTTCCATCGCCATGCAGTCATCCATAATCAGAAAGACGGCGCCACATGGCTACCGCTGCAACACATCTGTGAAGATCAGGCCAATTTCCTGGTCATCAATTCAACACTTTCTGAAGAAGCCGTGCTGGCTTATGAATATGGCTACAGTTGTGCCGAGCCCAATGCCCTGGTGATCTGGGAAGCGCAATTTGGCGATTTTGCCAATGGTGCACAGGTTGTTTTTGACCAGTTTATCAGTTCATGTGAAGCAAAATGGGGAAGATATTGTGGTCTCGTTTGTTTTTTACCCCATGGTTACGATGGTCAGGGACCAGAACATTCTTCAGCGCGGCTGGAACGATACCTGCAACTCTGCGCAGAAGAAAATATGCAGGTTTGTGTTCCCAGTACAGCTGCGCAAATGTTTCACATGTTGCGTCGACAGATGTTGCGACCCTACAGAAAACCATTGATTGTAATGAGTCCAAAAAGTTTGTTACGCAATAAACTCTCTGCCTCACCGGTAGAAGAACTGACACAGGGTAAATTTCAGACAGTCATAGGTGAAACAGATCAAATAGACCCTGCATCAGTCACCCGCCTGTTGTTCTGTGCAGGAAAAGTATATTACGATTTACACGAAAAACGCCGTGATGAAAAAATAGAAAATATCGCCATTGCCCGTATTGAACAGTTGTTCCCGTTTCCAAAGAATGAAGTCAGGGCAGTCATAGATAAATATCCAAACCTGAAAGAAATTGTTTGGGTACAGGAAGAACCTCGAAATCAGGGCAGCTGGTACTACATCCATTCAAGGCGCACACTCATAGGCTTTCTTGGTGATCAACAAACGCTTGTGTATGCAGGGCGACCCTATTCTGCATCACCTGCAGTGGGCTATATGTCAAAACATCTGGAACAACAAAGACAACTTGTGTCAGATGCGCTGCAACTGGATAAACATGAAGTCACTAGCGAAAGAGACGCCGTCCCCGGCTGATTTATCTTGCTAGATCAACTTAACACCCGGATAACTAATGTATAATCAAAAGTGTCTTTTTAAAGGAGAAAACTGTGACTGTTGAAGTAAAAGTACCTGTTCTTGCAGAATCCGTCGCCGAGGCTAATTTGCTTCAATGGCACAAAAAAGCAGGTGATACAGTTAAACGTGGCGAGAACCTGATTGATATAGAAACAGACAAGGTCACGCTGGAAGTTGCTGCACCGACCAATGGTATTTTGACTGAGATTCTGAAACAGGATGGTGAAGACGTTGAAAGTGACGAACTGATAGCCAGAATTGAGACGGAAAAAAAATTAACTGTTGAAGAAGAAAAACCTCAAGTAGGCTCGTCTGAAGAAAACAGGCCAAAACAACATACGCTGCTGGAGCCAGAGCCTCAATCAGAGCCTAAGCTAGAACCGGCACCAACAGAGCAAGCCATTCCTGCTCCGGTCGAAGAAGCACCCAAGTTAAGCCCCGCTGTAAGACATTTGTTGTCCGAGAATGAACTTCAGCCAGATGAAATCAGCGAACACAAGAACCCGGGTCGAATTACCAAGGAAGATATTTTAAATCACCTGGGCTCGGCAATCAGCAAGGGTACTACAGCAAGCCCTGCCCCCGAACCTGAGGCCCCGGTGCAAAAAGAGGTGGTTCCAGAAGTGGTAGCACCAAAAGTTATAGAAGCCGAGAAACAAGCACAGGTCGTCCAGACAACACCTGCTGCGAATAATAACCAGGAATCGCGCCCACAGGAACGTGCGCCCATGACACGCCTGCGCAAACGTGCCGCGGAGAGACTACTGGCTGCGCAACATGAGAACGCCCTGCTAACAACATTTAATGAAGTGAATATGCAACCCATAATGGAGCTGCGCAGTCGCTATAAAGAAGAATTTGAAAAAACCCACCAGGTCAAATTAGGCTTCATGTCTTTTTTTACCAGGGCCACTGTCGAAGCATTAAAGAAATTTCCGATCATCAATGCCTCTGTAGATGGCGAAGACATTCTGTATCGTGGTTATTTTGATATAGGCATTGCGGTCAGTTCACCACGCGGACTGGTTGTTCCTGTACTCAGGGATGCGGATACACTCTCACTTGCAGCAATCGAATCAGGAGTCGCTGAACTTGGGCAAAAAGCCAATAATGGAAAACTCGCCATTGAAGACCTCACAGGCGGTACCTTTACCATTACCAATGGTGGAGTTTTCGGTTCCTTACTTTCAACTCCGATTATTAACCCTCCCCAAAGCGCGATCCTTGGCATGCATAAGATTCAGGATCGCCCTGTGGCAGAAAACGGAGAGGTGGTGATCAGACCCATGATGTATCTGGCACTAACATATGATCACAGAATTATCGATGGACGCGATGCTGTACAATTCCTGGTTGCTATTAAAGAACAACTGGAAGATCCATCAAGACTCTTGTTACAAATCTAGAGTTGAGAGTTTAAATAAAATAAATGCAAAATTATGATGTTATTGTTATTGGTGCCGGACCAGGCGGGTATGTCGCCGCTATTCGTTGTGCGCAACTGGGACTCTCTGTTGCCTGTGTTGAGAGCTGGAGTAAAGAAAATGGCAAACCTGCGCTGGGTGGCACCTGCCTGAACGTTGGTTGCATCCCTTCAAAGGCCTTGTTGGAATCGACACATCATTACTCATATATTAAAAATGATGCCGCCGATCATGGCATTAATGTTTCCGGAGCCAGTATGGATGTTAACAAGATGATCGCACGCAAGGACAAGACTGTGCATATCCTCACACAGGGCATCGCCGGTCTATTCAGGAAAAACAATATCGATGTCTTACATGGTCGCGGTCGCATCACAGCACAGGATAATTCAGGTCGCTACCTAGTGGAGGTTGCACCTTCATCAACTGCGGATGAAGAAACTATTACTGCCTCTGCCAAACACATCATCATTGCCACCGGCTCTGAACCATCAAAGATTCCACCCGCAAAGGTCGATAATGACAGGATCGTCGACTCAACTGGTGCCCTTGCATTCAACGAAATACCCAGAAAACTGTGCATCATCGGTGCCGGGGTCATTGGCCTGGAATTAGGCAGCGTCTGGAATCGCCTGGGATCCGAAGTGATTATCCTTGAAGCCCTGGATACGTTCCTTGGGCCTGTTGATAATCAACTCTCGGATGAAGCCTATAAAATTTTAAGCAAACAGGGTCTGGACATCAGACTCGGTACAAAAGTGACTGGCACTGGCTCAAACAACCAGGAAGTCATTGTCATCTACGAAGATTCGGAAGGTAAACAGCAGATCAGTGTTGATAAATTAATCGTGGCCGTGGGCCGATCACCTAACACAGAGGGCCTCGATGCGGAGGCCTGTGGTCTGACCCTGGATGAAAGAGGGTTTATTGAGGTTGATGGCCAATGCCAGACCAATCTGCCGAATGTCTATGCCATAGGCGATGTTGTGAGAGGGCCGATGCTGGCCCACAAGGCATCAGAAGAAGGCGTGGCCGTGGCGGAACGCATTGCCGGCCAACCTGGCCATATTAATTATCAAACTATTCCCTGGGTAATTTACACCTGGCCAGAGATTGCCTGGGTGGGCATGACTGAACAAGCGCTGGAGGAAAGTGGCATTGAATACAATATTGGCACCTTTCCCTTTGTTGCCAACAGCCGAGCCAGGGCCACGGGAGATACAACGGGCATGGTCAAGATATTAGCTGACAGGCAAAGTGACAAGATCCTCGGGGTGCATATACTGGGGCCAAATGCATCAGAACTCATTGCTGAAGCCGTGTTGGCCATGGAATTTGATGCCAGTAGTGAAGATATTGCCCGCACCATCCATGGGCACCCTTCCCTCTCAGAGGCCATGCACGAAGCCGCCCTGGATGTTGATAATCGGGCAATTCACATCTGATTAGCACAGCTGATCCCGACTCCTCACCTCGCTTACCTGCATTCCCATTTTCGCGCCAAGTTGGCGCTGGAGTCAGTGCCAAGATTCTGTTAAGCTTTCAGAGCTTTTTGTGCACTGCAGCGTAGATTGGAGAGCACATCGTAGATTCGAGAACACATCACATAATTATTATTAAAAACAATGTGAAACTCATTAAATTTGTGAGCATGAAATGCCACATCATAATTTGGAGAAAGAGGACATGTCAGATAAAGTAGTTATCGTTGCTGCCGGCCGAACTGCAATCGGCACATTTGGAGGATCATTAGCAGGTGTACCAGCCTACACGCTGGGAGCTACTGTTATATCCGGTGTGCTGGAACAAGCGGGTCTTAAACCTGATCAAGTAGACGAAGTTATCTTGGGTCACGTATTAACCGCAGGCACAGGTCAAAACCCGGCAAGACAAGCTGCCATCGCCGCGGGTATCCCGGAAACCACCCCTAGTATGACCATCAACAAGGTCTGCGGTAGTGGTCTGAAAGCTGTTCACTTGGCTGCACAGGCCATTATGTGTGGCGATGCGGACATCATCGTTGCTGGTGGACAGGAAAATATGAGCCTGTCACCACACCTTTTGCCTAAATCGAGAGATGGCCAGAAAATGGGAGACTGGAAAATGCAGGACTCCATGATTGTTGATGGACTCTGGTGTGCCTTCAATGATTATCACATGGGTGTTACCGCAGAAAATATCGCTAAAGAATATGATATTTCACGTGATGATCAAGATGCATTTGCCGCTGCCAGTCAGAACAAAACGGAAGCCGCACAGGAAGCAGGTAAATTTGATGACGAGATTATTGCTGTTGAGATTCCTCAACGTAAAGGTGATCCAGTC
>QNEM01000100.1 GCA_003645215.1 Gammaproteobacteria bacterium | reverse complement strand
GCCCAATGACCCCGATGCCATGTTTGAAATCTTCCGTTCTGAACACGCACCGTCTGCATTGAACGACGACACCCAGGTTCCTGTGTTTGATAGCGATTCGGGAGATTCAGAAATTATCGACCTCTTTTAAGATTGGAACCTGTTTTAAGACTAGAACTAGTGGTATGCAAAAAAGCGTCTCCAGAGCACGCCAGGCAATAACCGAACTGGCCGCACAATATATCGCCGAAGATGGTTTGATCAGCTACTATGCCGCAAAGCGTAAGGCCGCTGGTCAGCTCGGTTTCAAGCAGAAAGATCTGCCAACGAATATCGAAATTGAACGCGCTGTGATCTCTTATCAAACCCTGTTCCAAAATTCATTTCAGCCTGAAGAATTATTTAAACTGAGAACGACAGCAATTGATATCATGAGCTTGTTCGAACATTTTGATCCCCGCCTGGCAGGTCCCGTACTCGCTGGAACAGCAGGGAGTCAATCCGAAATTATTGTTCATCTTTTTTCGGACAATCCTGAAGCCATCAGCAGCCTGTTAATGGAAAATGATATCCCCTACAAAAATAGTGAGCGGAGGATACGAATGGCAGATAAAAGTACTGTAACATTTCCTGCCTGTTGTTTTCTGGCCGGACACATGTCAGTTGTCCTGATTCTTTTTCCTGAAAAACAACTCAAACAGGTGCCTGTTTGTCCCATTGATGAAAAACCGATGAAACGTGCAAATATTAAAAAGGTGCAATCTCTGGTACAGGAAAGTAGATAAGCTATTGCTGCGCATGAGTTATGATTAACGAATATGCTTATCCTTCGTGTTGCACTTAATTCACCCCTGCGTAGCCTGTTTGATTATCTTCCCCCTGATAATTACGCTCCCGGGAATTTTGCCCCCGGACAAAGACTGCAAGTTCCATTTGGTAAAAGCAGTGTGCGTACTGGCATCATTATTTCCATAGCAGACACGACCCGGGTACCAAAAAATAAGCTGAAAAAAGCCCTGGCACTGTTAGATGAAACACCATTATTTCCAACCAGGCACCTTAAGCTGATTGAATGGGCCAGTCATTATTACCACCACCCCATAGGCGATGTAGTATTTAGCTCTATCCCCTCTTCATTGCGTAAGGGCAAAGCTGCAGAAATTAAACAGGAGGTCATCTGGCGTCTGACTACTCATGGCAAAACTTATCAGGGGAAACCGTATCCGCAGGAACTTTCCCGCGCAAAAAAGCAACTGGCGATCTTTCAGTTCATAAAACAACATCAGGATGGCGTATCACAAACACGCATACAGAATGAATTCGAAAATGCACGAACTCCACTGAAAGAACTGTCATTAAAAAACCTGATTGAAAAAATAGTAGCAGCAGAAAAACCTGGTGAGACAACTCCATACCAAAATGATAATGCATGGATCCTGAAGCCGAATAAGGAACAACAAAATGCAATAGACAAAATTATTGCTTCCTCGACCGCTTACCAAGCCTTTCTTCTTAATGGCATTACCGGCAGTGGCAAGACTGAAGTCTATCTACAACTTATTCGACATATATTAGCATCAGGAAAACAGGTGCTTGTTTTGATTCCGGAAATCGGGCTCACGCCTCAATTTATTGATCGCATCAAACACAGATTTGGGGACAATTTCGTTGCACTACACTCTGGCCTGTCCGAAGCTGAGCGCTTGATTGCCTGGCTGAAAGCACGCGATGGAACAGTGTCTGTGGTGCTTGGCACACGCTCTGCCATCTGGACACCGATGCCAAAACTGGGAATGATTATTATTGATGAAGAGCACGACCTTTCTTACAAACAGCAAGATGGCTTGCGATATTCAGCAAGGGATCTTGCCCTGATACGCGGGCAAAAAGAAAATATTCCGGTAGTACTAGGCTCAGCAACACCTTCCATGGAGTCTATGAAAAACGCCAGGGATGGACGCTATGACGAACTCCTGTTATCTAAACGGGTTAGCAACGCCAGGCTGCCTGATATCCAGATCCATGATGTCAGAAATGAAAAAATGCACGGAGCAATATCCCGGTATTTACTGAAAAATATCGAACAACGTCTACATAAGAAGCAGCAAACATTATTATTTCTTAATCGTCGTGGCTATGCCCCGGTCATTATGTGTCACGATTGTGGTTTTATCTCGCAGTGTCCTCGTTGCAATGTTTATATGACATTTCATAAACGCAAGAATCGATTACACTGTCATCATTGTGAGCATAGTGAACGCTTACTAAGTGCGTGTCCCGATTGTTCCGGGAACCAGCTTATCGACGTTGGTCATGGTACTGAACGCCTGGAAGAAACGCTGGCGGAACTATTGCCCGCAGCAAAAATATTGAGAATCGATCGAGACAGCACACGCCGTAAAGGTTCCATGCAAAAAATGCTGGAAGATATCCATGCTGGCGATGCAGACATTCTTATTGGTACACAGATGCTGGCCAAGGGTCATCATTTTCCCAATGTGACACTGGTCGGGATCGTTGATGCTGACAGGGGACTTTTCAGCGTCGATTACCGTGCGAGTGAACGTATGGCACAGATATTAATGCAGGTCAGTGGTCGCGCAGGACGTGGAGAGTCACCGGGAACTGTGATCGTCCAGACCCATTATCCTGAACATCCTTTGCTCAATAAACTGGCCCTGCATGATTATGATCAGTTCACAGAACTACTACTTGAAGAACGACAACAGACACAGCTGCCGCCATTTTCCTTCCAGGTATTGATACGGGCAGAATCAAACCAACAAACAGTCGCTATGACATTCCTGAATATTGCCAGGACAAGGTTACAATCCTTGTCTCAGGGGAAACTGGAAATTTATGGCCCGGTTTCAGCCCCTATGGAAAAACGGGCAGGACGGTATCGTCTTCAGCTCATTATTCAGGCCGGGAACAGGCAGACCATGAAAAAAATTCTAACGCCCTGGATAGAGGACCTTGATAAGCTTCCCGAGGCACGTAAAGTACGATGGTCAGTCGATGTTGATCCGCAGGACATGATTTGATACTAGGAATGTTAACCTGGCCTGGAAAGTTAACCTAGGATATTGATCAAACGGATATCCTCTATAATGTAGCCAGGAGAATGTAACCAGGGGTTGAACTCATATCAGAACATTGCATCAAAACGGACAAGAGTCAGATAGAAAGAATTCCAAACACGGAGAATATTGATATGCACAGCAGGCTTTACTCTATATTACTCGTTTTCCTGGCGGGGACATTTATGCCTCTGCAAGTCATCGCCTATGAGACAGCAATCACCAAAGAAATCGGCTCTGTAGATGTTACCCACAATGGTCAGAAAGTCACCATTATGCGTAATCAGGATACTGAGAATACAGTTGATCCGGCCTATGCAAAGACTTCTCGAAAATGCCCACCATTTTGTATTCAGCCAGTTAAACTCGCAGAGGGTGTGGAAACAATTGCTGAGCTGGAAATGCTGGATTATCTGCAACGTTCGAGTGCAGGCGATCAAACAATCCTGGTTATTGATTCACGCACACCTGACTGGGTCAGGAATGGCACCATCCCTGGCAGTATTAATCTTCCCTGGACTGAACTAAAACAAGGTGCAGGTGCAGATCCTTTCACGATTGCCGATATTCTGGAAAAGAAATTTGGTGCACAATCATTAGAAGGTCTATGGGATTTCTCCAATGCAAAGACATTGGTGCTTTTTTGTAATGGCATGTGGTGTGGACAATCGCCAAACAATATAAGAACACTACTGAAATTTGGCTACCCGGCGCACAAGTTGAAATGGTACCGGGGCGGCATGCAAAACTGGCACATTCTTGGCCTGACCGTTGTCAAATAGACAAATCAAAGAACCACCCAAAGAACCAACCGATTAACAATAAAACATCTTCTACTGTCCAGGCCCTCACGTTACAATGCGCGATTTTCTATAAGCCTAAACATCAGGAGCGAACGTTTGAAACAAGAATTACAGCAACTCCTAGTGGAGGCTATTGCAATCGTTCAGGAGAAGATGGATGTTACATTCTCCGCCATTGATGATATCAAGATAGAAAGAACCCGTGATCAGTCTCATGGTGATTACGCCTGTAATATCGCTATGGTACTTGCCAAACAGGCCGGGACAAACCCGAGAGACCTGGCTACTGCACTACTTGAAAATTTACCCGAATCGGAAATTCTCGAACGCGTTGAAATTGCGGGACCAGGTTTCATTAATTTTTTTCTCAGCAAGCAATCTCGCCTGAGTGTCATTACTAACATCCTGCAAGCGGGTGAAGCTTATGGCCGCTCAGAGTTCGGGGCCGGGAAATCGATACTGGTTGAATTCGTTTCAGCCAATCCCACAGGTCCCCTGCATGTGGGTCACGGGCGTGGGGCTGCTTATGGTGCAACGGTTTCCGATTTACTTGAGGCCATTGGCTACAAGGTAGACAGGGAGTATTACGTCAATGACGCTGGCAGACAGATGGATATCCTGACCGTCAGTATCTGGCTCCGCTATCTTCAGCAGTGTGGAAAAGAAATTGATTTCCCGGAGAATGCTTATCAGGGAGATTACATACGTGACATCGCAGACAAACTGTTAAGTGAGAAACAACAGTCTCTCAGTTCTGACATAGATTTTCCTGAGGTAATGGACGACCCGGAAACACACATAGACCAGTTAATCGCTTTTGCCAAAACGACTCTTGGTATTGAAAATTATCAGTCAATACTGGATCTTGGACTGATTGAGATACTCGGTGAAATTCAGGGAGATTTGGCTGATTTTGGCGTGATATTTGATCACTGGTTTTCTGAAAGATCACTATCAACCGATAATCAAATTCAAAAATGCATGGCCAGACTCAAGGACAGTGGTTTTGTTTATGAAGAACAAGGTGCACTCTGGTTTCGCTCAACCGAATTCGGGGACGAAAAAGATCGAGTCATTGTCCGTGAAAATGGACAAACAACTTATTTTGCGTCAGACATTGCTTATCATGTGGAAAAATTTTCACGAGGCTATGACACGGCCATTAATATCTGGGGCGCAGATCATCATGGCTATATTGCCAGGGTCAAGGCAGCACTTTCCGCGCTTGATGAAAACCCCGATGCCCTCGAAATATTACTGGTTCAGTTTGCAGCGCTATACCGGGGCACTGAAAAGCTACCGATGTCTACCCGCTCAGGGCAGTTCGTTACCTTGAGAGAATTACGCGATGAAGTAGGTAAGGATGCCACACGTTTTTTCTACATCATGCGTAAGTGTGAACAGCATCTTGATTTTGATCTGGAACTGGCAAAATCAAAATCTAATGAAAATCCTGTCTACTATATTCAGTACGCCCACGCCAGGATCTGTAGCGTATTGAAACAGCTTGAGGAGAAGGGATATACCTACAATGCAGAGATCGGCAGCAACAATCTACACAACCTGACCGAGCCATCTGAAGAGAAATTAATCACGGCATTATCCCGCTATCCGGAGATCGTGCATTCTGCCGCGACAGAATATGAGCCCCATCAAATTGCCTATTATCTAAGAGATCTCGCAAACGAGTTTCACAGCTATTACAACTCATGTCAGTTTATCGTCGATTCTGAGGATCTGAGAAATGCACGTCTTAATCTTATCAGTGCCAGCAAACAGGTCATCTGCAATGGTCTCGGGATCCTGGGCGTATCCGCACCGGAACAAATGTAAATATGCCTAAAGATTATAAAAACATCACATCAAAGAAAAAAACCAGGTCTGGCAATACCGGTCAGCTAAAACCTTTTTTTTCTGGCCTGGCAGTCGGACTCTGTGTCGCGATTGTTGTTTATTTCTATGAACATGACCTCGGACAACAAACAGGAATAGTGCAACCTGAAGTTACCATAGAAAGTCCTGAACCAGATCTGGATTTACCGAACGACACACCGCCGCCCTCGTTTGATTTCTATGAAATTCTTCCCAATATGGTTGTCAATGTTTCCGAATGGGAAGCTGAAGAAGATGAGGATATTGAAGAACATACTACACCAGGCGATGCACAACCCGGAATCTATATCCTGCAAATCGGTTCTTTCAAACAATATGATTTAGCTGACGAAGTAAAGGCAAAACTTGCACTCATGGGTATTATTGCTGATATACAACGTGTCGTGATTAATGGCAAAGATATCAGACACCGGGTAAGAGTTGGTCCTTATGGAGATCCAGAGAAACTTTCAATGATCCGACATCAACTTACTGAAAATAATTTAACTTACATGTTATTGAAACTTAAAAGCGAACACTAGATTACTATTGTGCCAATACTAGTAATCACAGTAATGTATAAACTATATCTACACGAGATATTCAGTAACTAGAATCAGGCCGGGACAATAATGGAACATAATTTATCGGGATCATCCAGGCCACATTTATTGTTCACTTTTACTCTATCTATAGCTATTCTGCTTACAATAATTGCCGTAGGCCTGCAATTAGATACCAATTTTCAACGCTTGACCCGGGATGGTAGTTTTATATCCAATCTTGGCGTTATTTTATGGTGTGTGACCGCGACAGTATGTTTCTTTGCAGCCTTTCTGTTGCGTAATAATCAGGCAAAAGACGTTTACCAGTTTCTTTTATATTCGGCACTACTGACCACTTATCTATTATTTGATGATTTTTTTCAGATCCATGATCATTATCTTCACGATAAACTTGGGATAAGTGAGAAAATAATATACATGGTGCTGGGAATAGCATCATTTACCCTCATAATAAAATTCAGGCAGACAATATTACGAACTAATTATATCGTTATGCTTATGGGTTTAGGATTCCTTGCAATTTCAGTTCTCGCTGATGGCATTCTTGCACCATTGGAAATAACCTATGGCATTTTTGTCTTAGGGGCAGCATCATCTTTCTATCTCTTTACATCAAATCGTCCCTTATTTATGGAATATATGTTGGTGTTTTCGATAGTTATAGCGTTATGCGTGGCTTTCATCGTCTTTATTTCAGGGCTTAAGTACTCAGAATACATTTTTGAAGAAGGTGCTAAATGGATCGGGATATCAGGCTGGTGTAGTTACTATGTACAGGCTGCATACCAGTTTGTTGTCAATGCACATACTGACGGGAGTAATAGTCAGCAAGCAATATAATGGAGCGGGTGATGGGAATCGACAATTTCGTCAGGAACGAAATTGGTCGCACATAGTGCGCCCGCAGGGTGAAAGCCAGGGATGCCTTTCAACAGCCCACGTACATACATATGTTGGTTCGATTCCTGATTATGGTCTGAAAACACTGGAGCGGGTGATGGGAATC
>QNEM01000099.1 GCA_003645215.1 Gammaproteobacteria bacterium | reverse complement strand
CTCTTAATTTTAGTAGTGGTGGAACTGATAGTGCTCCAGTATAAAATTAGATATATAGATCAATGGAAAATGCATTCAGAAAACCAATAGTAGTAAAAGTAGATAAAAAAAGTGGATTTGCTCATCTTTCAGTAAAAAGTTCGGAGTATAAAGTTGATGTTTATAAAATACTTATTAGTGATATGGAGAGTTTTCTAAATCAATTCAGAGAAGGTATGAGGTCTGCAGATGATATATTCACGGCAGAACCCGAACCGTCAACGAATGATGATTTATAATATTTAAAGAAACTAAAAAGACAGTTATTGTAAAATGGGGTTCACAAGTGCAGAAGCATTAAAACTAACGTTTAAAGTACAAGCAGGTAATGTAATAGATGCTGCTTCTGGATCACAGTGGTATGAATCTATATTCCCATATAATCCTGCATATAGCTCAGCTAGAATCCTTTCAGAATTTGATATTATAAAGCAATATCCAGCTGCAAGTCTTTCGGAAGCTCAAACTAACGTAGCAAATAACTTAGTAGGTATTGTAGAAGATGTATCAACTGCTGCTTCTGCTATAAGATTGACTCAGGCAGTTCCAGGGGGAAATAATACATGGGTTTCTTATAATATTTATAACGATGCATCTAGTGGAGTAAAGGATCTTTGGATCCAGCCACAAAAAATCCCACAATCAAGTGGGTTACCAAGTGCGGGTTATGGAATAGCTTTATATAGTGGAGATCCTAATGCAGGGGGAGTATACATATCAACTACTATAGGTCAAAGTGGAGGAGAAGTTGGATGGGTGTTTAATTATGATATGGGATTATTATTTCTAGCGAATGATTTAGTTTCTATTATAAGCGGTGATTCTGGAACATATCCAGCAGGATTAGACTTTTATATAAATGGTTTCACGTATATTGGTAAAACATTAGATGATTCTGTAGGAGCTACAGGAGCAACTGGAACAGACGGAACTTCGGGTTCTTCTGGAACTTCAGGTTCTTCTGGAACTAGTGGTTCTTCAGGCATTTCCGGTGCTACTGGAGCAACAGGGCTAGGGGGAGATGTACCTTTATACCAATTAGGTCCAGGTGGGCCTAATTTAGAATATGTAGGTGCTACTGGAGCAACAGCAGAACTTAATTTTAAGGGTGTACATATACAAGACGAATCCGTTGATGTAGGAACGTTCCCAATTTTAAATTTCATAGGGGCTGATGTATTAGCAGAAGATTCTAGCCTTCTAGGAAAGATAAATATCTATATTCCCCCTCCTAATTTTGCATCACATTATAATACTACTGATGGTACTACTACTGGAACAGTAAGTGAAGCTCTTTCCAGAAGTACTGTTAGAATAAGTTCACCTACAACGGAGGGTAACCCATTTAAAACTAATACATGGGCAGGAACAAACAGATCTGCAACAACTGATGCAACTCCTGTCTTTAGTACAGTTGGTCTTATTACGGGATTAAGTTCACCGACCGGAGGAAGCCAGGATTCAACTATAGAAGTTAATGTATATGACGCAGATGGAACAAGTGTATTAGCAACTTATACTTCTCCAACGCTAAACCAAAATGCAACATATAATTCGATAGGAGCTAATTCAGGAATTTCTGTTATTATCGCTTCTTATGGTGCGGACACAACTAAATGGAAAGCAAGCGTTTCTGTTAACATAAACATGAATACAATATTTGGTACGCATACTTTAGATGGAGGAAGATATCATGTTAAAATAGTACATACAACAGACACATTAACAGACGGAGGGTCAACATATACTTATACACAATCAGATGTCTTTTATGATACTAATCTTTCTACTCCTTTGATAGGGAAAACTGGAATCATGTCACTTATTGAATCTACTACTCCCGCAAATATATTAACAAAGCATATAAGTGGGATAGAATATTACATTTTAAATTCAGAATTCGAAACAACAGTTTCTGATATTGATTATCTCAATCAAAATACTCAGGGAAGATCTAATACAGCTACATATAATTTTCGTATAACAGGAGCTGATTATGGATTACCTACAAGAAATTTAGAAGCGTGGAATTTAGGTGCTTATGGAACTTGGAATGGTACATGGACTAATTTATGGAACTTGCAAAATGCTGCATATGAATATACTGATTGGCCAATAACGAATAATAATTTCAGATATAGAGGAGCGGCTGCTAATGGAACTTCTACTGTTTATGATCCGTGGGCAACTGGGAATACGAAAAGTTCTCCCCTCGATAGCATTTTAGTAGATACTTATAATGATAATAGTACTAGACTTGGTGAAGATTTTGATGGAGAAACTGAAAGGTTAACTAGAGGAGGCGCTAGTTATACTGCATGGAACAGTTCAGCTATACTGACTGCTTCTATAACTGGAACTGGTACTGGTGTATTTTGTGATTCGTGTATAGTAGGGAGTAATATAATAAGACCCGATAGATTTTTCTTAACCGATCCAAACACTAATACAATTCAAGCAAATCTTGGTACGTATAGTCCAGATAAAAGTGGAACTAATCCAAATTATTTAGCGTATACTGATATTGCTGTATACCACAGAAAGTTCTATACAACAGGAGCAAATTTAACTGAGGCAATATCAAGTTTCGTAATGACGTTTGGAGGAAATCCGGGATTGTCAGCTGATTTTAGTGAGGCTTTAGAAAATTCAGATCTAAGAGTTTATATAAGAAGAGTTAATGCTCCGGGGTTAGGTTCATCTGGATTTAATGCAAATCCTCTGTCTTTACATGGAAATTTATTTAATTCTGGATCTCCTACAAATCCGTTTGACGACGGTGCTTCTGGAGTAGATACACCAGGAGCTTTAATTCGTACTGTAAATGGGGGGAATTCAATTTCAGCAACTTTCGGTACAGGAAAACCAGCCTCAGAAGGTTTTTGGATAGAATTACAAATAATAGACCCTAATATTAAGATAGATTACATAAATGTAACCCTTAATTTTAGTAGCGGAGGAACGGATAGTGCTCCAGTATAAATTTAAGATATATAGATCAATGGAAAATGCATTCAGAAAATCAATAGTAGTAAAAGTAGATAAGAAAAGTGGATTTGCTCACCTTTCAGTGAAAAGCTCAGAGTATAAAGTTGATGTTTATAAAATACTTATTAGTGATATGGAGAGTTTTCTAAATCAATTTCGCGAAGGTATGAGATCTGCAGATGCTATATTTACTGCAGAAACAGATGCACAAACGAAGGAAGATTTATAATATTTAAAGAAACTAAAAATACATTAATTAGATAATGGGGTTCACAAGTGCAGAAGCGTTAAAACTCACTTTTAAAGTACAAGCCGGTAATGTAATAGATGCTGCTTCTGGATCACAGTGGTATGAATCTATATTCCCCTATAATCCATCATTTAGTTCTTCTAGAATACTTAGTGAATTTACTATAGTAAAAAACTTTCCCGCGGAGAATCTTTCTGAAGCACAAGATAATGTAGCAAATAACTTAGTAGGTATTGTAGAAGATGTATCTAATATTGCTTCTGCTATAAGATTAACACAAGCGGTACCAGGAGGAAATAACACATGGGTCTCTTATAATACTTATGGTGATCCTTCATCAGGGGTAAAAGATCTTTGGATTCAGCCACAAAAAGTTCCACAATCAAATGGTTTACCGAGTTCAGGATATGATATAGCTTTATATAGTGGAGATCCTAATACAGGGGGTGTATACATATCAACTACTATAGGTCAAAGTGGTGGTGAAGTTGGATGGGTTTTTAATTATGATATGGGTCTGTTATTCTTAGCGAACGACTTAGTTTCTATTATAAGTGGAGATCCAGGAACATATCCAGCAGGTTTAGATTTTTACATAAACGGGTTTACATATATTGGTAAAACATTAGATGATGTTGCTGGTGCTACAGGAGCAACTGGTGCTACGGGAGCAATAGGTGCTACGGGAGCAATAGGTGCTACGGGAGCAATAGGTGCTACAGGAGCAGACGGAACTAGCGGATCTTCAGGAACTTCGGGTTCTAGTGGATCTTCAGGTTCTTCTGGAACTAGTGGATCCTCAGGAACTAGTGGATCTTCAGGAACTTCGGGTACTAGTGGATCTTCAGGAACTAGCGGATCCTCAGGAACTAGTGGATCCTCAGGAACTAGCGGATCCTCAGGAACTAGTGGATCCTCAGGAACATCAGGATTAGACGGAACATCAGGGTTCGATGGTGATGACGGAACTAGCGGAACTTCAGGCTCGTCAGGAATAGACGGAACTAGCGGATTAGACGGAACTAGCGGATCTTCAGGAACATCAGGATCTAGTGGTCTTGAAGGAGCAACAGGAGATACAGGACCTACCGGGGATACCGGAGCAACAGGGGAATCTGGAGATATTTATTCAGATTGCTCGATTACAGACAGTTTAACCTTACCATTAGGTATAGGAGCTACTGCCAGTATAAACACAGCTTCTGGATTAGCTTATACCCCCGGACAATCAGTTATTGTATCATATGACGATGATAATTACTTTATTGGTGATGTAGCAACATATAATAGTTCTACTGGAGCTATGGATATTATTGTTGCTTCTAATACAGGAACAGGAACATATTCAAGCTGGTGTGTTAACTTAGAAGGTATACAAGGAGCTGATGGAGCTGCTGGAGCAACAGGAGCAACAGGAGCTGCGGGAGCAACAGGAGCAACGGGTACTATAGGGGCAACAGGGGCAGACGGAACTAGCGGATCTTCAGGAGCACAAGGAGTAACGGGAGCCACGGGAGCAGAGGGAACCAGTGGAACCTCAGGATCTAGTGGAATAACTGGAACTTCAGGAACTAGTGGGACATCAGGAACTAGTGGAATTACTGGGGCAGCAGGGGATTTCTACAGTGATTGTTCTATTACAGATACCTTAACGTTACCATTAACAATAAGTTCCACTGCTAACATAACAACTGTTCCATATTTAGCATATACACCAGGACAGAATGTTATCGTAGCTTTTGATGCAATTCATTATTTTACTGGAACCGTATTAACATATACTGAATCAACAGGAGCAATGGGGATTTATGTTGCTAGTAACTCAAGTACTGGAACATATTCTACCTGGTGTATTAATTTACAAGGTATTCCGGGAGCCGACGGAACATCAGGTACTAGTGGATCTTCAGGAACTAGTGGATCTTCAGGAACTTCAGGTTCTAGTGGAACTAGTGGATCTTCAGGAGTACAAGGAGCTACTGGAGCCACGGGAACAGACGGAATCATAGGTTCTAGTGGAACAAGTGGTTCATCAGGAACCAGCGGTTCGACAGGAGTAGATGGATCTTCAGGACTATCTGGTGCTACCGGGGCTACTGGTGCTACTGGTGCAGCGGGGGAATCAGGAGAATCCCTTTTATATCAATTAGGACCAGGCGGGCCAAATTTAGAATATGTCGGTGCTACAGGCGCAACAGCAGAACTTAATTTTAAAGGTGTACATATACAGGACGAATCAATTGATATTGGAACGTTCCCAATTTTAAATTTTATCGGGGTTGATGTCTTATCGGAAGATTCAGGTCTTCCTGGAAAGGTAAATATTTATATCCCAACTCCGTCTTTTGCCTCCCATTATAATACTAGTGACGGAACAACTGATGCAGGGGTTGATGAAAGTAATATAAGTAGAGCTACTGTTAGAATAAGCTCACCAACTTCTGAAGGTACACCATTTAATACTAACGGATGGGCTGGAAGTAATCAATCAACTACTACAGGAACAACTCCTTATTTTGGTCCTGCTCAAACAGCAGGGGGATTAATTACTGGACTAAGTTCTCCAACAGGAGGAAGTCAGGATTCAGTTATGACTGTTAATGTATATGACGCAGATGGAACAAGTGTATTAGCAACTTATACTTCTCCAACGCTAAATCAAAATGCAACGTATAATTCGACAGGAGGGAATTCAGGGATTTCTGTAATAATCTCTAATTATGCTGTTGACGTTTCTAAATATAAAGCTAATATACAAGTACAAGTAAACACAGCAACTATTTTCACTGCTAATAGCCTAGATGGTGGGAGATACCATATTAAAATAGACCACGTAACAGACACTATAACTGATGGAGGGTCAACCTATACTTATACGCAATCTGATGTCTTTTATGATACTGATGATTCAACACCAAATATAAATGGGAGCATGACCCTAATTGAATCTACAACACCAGCAAGTATATTAACTAAGCATATAAGTGGGGTAGAATATTACATTTTAAATTCAGAATTCGAGACAACAGTTTCTGATATTGATGATTTTAATGAAAATACACAAGGTAGATCCAGTACAGCTACATATAACTTTAGAGTTCTAGCAACAGAGTATGGATTACCTACAAGGAATTTAGAAGCATGGAATTTAGGTGCTTATGGTACATGGAACGGAACATGGACTAATTTACATGATTTACAAAATGCTGCATATGATTATGACGATTGGCCAATAACGAATAATAACTATAGATATAGAGGAGCAGCTGCTAATGGAACTTCTACCGTTTATGATCCATGGGCAACAGGAAATACTGTAAATTCTCCAGCTGCAAGTGTTTTAATAGATACCTTTACTGATAATAGCACTAGACTTGGTGAAGATTTTGATGGAGAAACCGAAAGGTTAACTAGAGGAGGTACTGCTTATGCTTCATGGAGCAGTACAGCAACATTAGGTACAGGAATTACAGGGACTGGAGCTAGTGGATCTACTGGAGCTTTTTGTGATGCATGTGAGGTAGGAACTTATTTAGTTAGACCAGATAAATTTTTCTTAACTGATCCAAACACATCTACGATACAAGCAAATTTAAGTACATATAAACCAGATAAAGGCGGATCAAATCCAAATTATTCTACTTATAGTGATATCGCTGTATATCATAGAAAATTCTATACAACTGTACCTAATTATAGTCAGGCAATATCAAGTTTAATAATGACCTTTGGAGGAAGCTATAGTGGTTATGACGATTTTAGTGATGCGTTAGAGACTTCTAATTTGAAAGTGTATATAAGAAGGGTCAATGCACCCGGATCAGGAACTTCCGGATTTAGTGCAAATCCGTTATCTCTACACGGAGATATATTCAATTCAGGAGCCCCTGGGGATCCTTTTGATGATGGTGCTTCTGGTGTGGATACAGCAGGATCTTGGATACGTACTATAAACGGAGGAAATTCAATTCCAGCAACATTTGGAACTGGAACTTCAGCTTCAGAAGGTTTCTGGGCAGAGGTACAAATATTGGACCCTAATATTAAGATAGATTATATAAACGTAACACTTAATTTTAGT
>QNEM01000098.1 GCA_003645215.1 Gammaproteobacteria bacterium | reverse complement strand
TTGAGGTCGTTAAATTGAACCTGACTTTATTGGTTCATATCAGCCAATAACATCGGTCTTTACCAGCCTGTTTTAAGTTACAATGCTCGATTGAAAGTATAAATATTCCTAGAATTAATATTATAACTATTAATTATCTATTTGTTTTATATACTAATTTAAGAATATTCTCAAATAAACATTTACATTAAATAAAGTGGCACGATATTCGCTCTCGAAGAGAGTAACTTTTTGAATCAAGATAAATACTCATGCATATACATTTATTAGGTACAGGTGCCGGTGGTGGCTTCCCACAATGGAACTGTAATTGTGATAATTGCGCCCGCCTTAGAAAAGGAACTATAAAAAGTTCTGCACGTACTCAATCCTCTATCACGATTAGTGGTAACGGTACGGACTGGGTCCTGTTTAATGCTTCTCCCGATATTCGCGCGCAGCTGGAATCTTTTCCTCCTCTTCAACCAGCTCGCCAGGTAAGGGACACTGGCATCTGTTCTATTGTGCTTTGTGATGGCCAAATTGACCATACCACAGGAATGATCATCCTCAGGGAACATGACAAGCCCTGGGATGTGTATTGCACAGCGGCTGTGCACGAAGATATGACTTCAGGCTACCCAATATTTAATATTCTGGGTCATTTCCGGGGCGTCAACTGGCATGAGGTCAGTACCGATCAATCCACTTTTACTATTCCAAAGGCAGACAATCTGGTTTTTACTGCCGTACCATTAAAAAGTGAAGCACCACCCTATTCCCCTCACCGGGGCAATCCTGTTGCAGGTGATAATATTGGTTTCAAAGTTGAAGACACCTCTACGGGGAAAAATCTTTTCTACGCCCCTGGCCTGGGTGAAATAGAAGATCATGTTTACGAATATATGCAGAATGCCGATGTGGTTCTGGTTGATGGTACTGTCTGGACCAATGATGAAATGTCTCGACATGGTATCAGCGACAAACTGGCCAGTGAGATGGGTCACCTGGATCAATCAAGTAAAGGTGGGATCAAAGATACATTGAGCTCTCTAGAGAAGCCCAGAAAAATCCTGATCCATATCAATAACACGAATCCAATCCTCGATGAAGAATCTGATGAGCGACAGGCATTAAATGATGCTGGTATTGAAGTTTCTTATGATGGTATGGACATTATAATTTAAGTTTTGAGGAAATTACTGAATGAGTGCTGAAAAGAACATTTCTGAACTGCAACCATGGACACGCGAAGAATTTGAACAAAAGCTTCGCGATAAGGAAAAGTATTATCATATTAATCATGAATTCCATATTCTGATGAATACCGGAAAACTTGATAAACCTGCAATACAAGGCTGGGTTGCCAATCGCTTTTATTATCAAACAACCATCCCCATTAAAGATGCGGCCATCATGGCAAATTGTCCTGATAGAGATGCAAGACGTAAATGGGTACAAAGAATCATCGACCATGATGGTGAAGAAGGTGAAGAAGGTGGTATCGAAGCCTGGTTGCAACTGGGCGAAGCCGTTGGTCTGACAAGAGAAGAACTGATCTCCTATGAACATGTACTTCCCGGAGTACGTTTCGCCATAGATGCCTATCTGAATTTTGCTCGCAGGGCACCATGGGAAGAAGCAGCAAGTTCTTCACTCACAGAACTGTTTGCACCAAAGATTCATCAGAAACGCCTGGATAACTGGCCGGAAGTCTATCCATGGATTGACGAGAAAGGTTATATTTATTTTCGCAAACGCCTTACCGAAGCCAGACGTGATGTTCAGCACGGGCTCGATATTACGCTTGATTATTATAAAACCCGGGAAGATCAGGAGAGGATGCTGGGCATTCTACAATTTAAACTGGATATTCTCTGGACCATGCTTGATTGTATGTGGATGGCCTATATCGAGAAAAAACCACCCTACCATAATTGTTGACTGAGTAAGGTAACAAGATGCTGAATGATGACGTAAATGAGAAATTGACACTTGAAGTTGTCCCGGAAGTAGCTTCCACGCACAGGTTTCAATGGGAAGAAGTACAGGATTGCCACGTAATCATGTATCCGGAAGGCATGGTAAAGCTGGGGGACAGCTCTGCCGAGATTCTGAAATTATGCGACGGAAAGAATGATGTTGGTACAATAATTAAATTATTGAACCAACAGTACCCCGACGCTCAAGTTGATAATGATGTAATTAAATTCCTGGAGGTTGCTCATGAAAACGGATGGGTCAAGTACAAATAAGGTCAATCCACCACTTTGGTTGTTGGCAGAGCTTACTTATGCCTGTCCACTTCAGTGTCCCTACTGCTCGAACCCAGTAGAAATGGCAAACTATAAAAAAGAACTCAGTACCGAAGACTGGATACGGGTCATGCGCGAAGCGCGCAAAATGGGCGCTGTACAGTTGGGTTTCTCCGGTGGGGAACCATTAACGCGTCCCGATCTAGAAGAATTAATCGCTGAAGCTAGACAACTTGGCTTCTACACAAACCTGATAACCTCAGGTATTGGCATGGATGAAAAAAGAGTCAAGGGATTCAAGGAAGCAGGCCTTGATCATATACAGGTTAGTTTCCAGGCCAGTAGCGCTGATCTGAATAATTTTATCGCGGGAACGGATGCCTTCGAACACAAACTGGAAATGGCTCGAGCCGTTAAAAAACATGGTTATCCGATGGTGCTGTGTTTTGTTCTGCATCGTCAGAATGAACCCTATGTTAGAGAAATTCTCGACCTTGCCGTATCACTTGATGCGGACTACGTAGAGCTGGCAACGACACAATATTATGGCTGGGCCTTTCACAACAAAGAGTACCTCATTCCAACTCGGGAACAATTAGCCAATGCTGAAATAGTGACAAAAGAATTTCAGGAAAAATTAAAAGGCAAAATGAAGATCTTCTATGTCATTCCTGATTATTTCGAAGACAGACCTAAAAAATGCATGGATGGATGGGGGGCAATTTTCCTGACCATCACACCTGATGGCCTTGCCCTGCCATGTCATGCTGCTCGACAGTTGCCTGGACTGGAGTTACCTAGCGTACAGGATCACAGTATTGACTGGATATGGAATGATTCACCTGACTTTAATAAATTTCGTGGACTGGACTGGATGAAAGAACCTTGCAGGACCTGTCCTGAAAAGGAAAAAGATCTAGGTGGCTGTCGATGCCAGGCCTTTATGCTCACAGGTGATGCAACCAATGCTGATCCGGTATGTAGTAAATCACCTCATCACCAGGAACTGGTTGATACCGTAGAAGGTATCGGAAAAATTGCCGGCACACCTGAACTTGAGGAAAGACCTATCCTGTTCAGGAATATGAAAAATTCCAGGAAGATAATCAAGGGCGAAAGTGAATCTGAACTGGTTAAATAATTTCGGACACTAGTCTCGGTATATTTCTTTGCGATGACCTATTCTTACTACAAGAATAATTAGTTCATCTTTTTGTATTTCATAAATGATCCTATACTGACCGACTCGAAACCTTCTTAATCCGGTCAAATCACCTTTTAACTGTGTTCCTTTATACGGTTGCGATAGAAGCTCATCGATCACTTTAATTAATCGAATTCAATTTTTTTATCAATTCTTAAAAGAGATTTTCTTGCGCTGGATTTAATTTTCAGCGAGTAATTCACGCTTTACATCTTCCCAATCTAGAACAGGATCAGATGGATCTCGAAGCCGTTCCAATGCCAAAGACAGATCCTTGTAATCTTCCACATAAGCCTCTATTGCTCTACGAATCAGTTCAGATCTAGGACGCCCACTCTCAAGCACCACATCATCAAGTGATTGCATCAGTTCATCGGGTAATCTGGCAGTAATTTGTGTCATGGTTAAATTAATTACATTGTAAGTAGATGTAATTAAGTGTAGTTGATTTATATAGATTGGGCAAGAATGATAGCTTACTTATTGATTTAAAAGGGCATATGCAACATCGGCAGCCTGACGATTAGGCCGTACATCATGCACCCTGAACATCTGTACGCCTGCATTAACACCTGTAACTGTTGTTGCACATGTTGCACCGACCAGCTCATGAGATTCTGCTCCCTCACAAATCGCACCCATAAAACGTTTCCTGCTGGTGCCAAGCAGTACTGGTAGACCGGTATCAACAAAACGCCCAAGATTAGAGATTAATTGCATATTGTGATCCTGTGTCTTACCAAAGCCGATACCAGGATCTATCGCGATGTTTTCCTGTTTTACACCTGCGGCAATAGCCGCCTCTACCCTTTCCAGTAAATAAGCACGGATATCTTCCACCACATCATCATAGACAGGATTACTCTGCATTGTTTGAGGGTTGCCCTGCATATGCATTAATATCACTGGTACATTTTTATCTGCTGCTAATTCAAGTATCTGTGGATCATCTGTCCCGGCTGTAACGTCATTAATGATCGATGCCCCGGCAACAATCGCCGCTTCGGCAACTTCTGACAGGGTTGTATCAATACTTATTTCTACTTCTTCAAGGGCAATCTCCCTGATTGATTTTATGGCCTCTGCAACACGCACAATTTGTTCATCTGCATTAATACGCTCTGAACCCGGTCTGGTAGACTCACCGCCAACATCAATAATATCAGCACCTTCATACATCATATCAAGCGCATGTTTTACAGCAGGTTGGGTTTTATCAAATTGACCACCATCAGAAAAACTATCCGGAGTTACATTTAATATACCCATGATTAATGGGCTATCTTTGTAGGGAAAAGTCATTTTATTGTTTTACTCCCTTCGTCATTTCAAACCATATTCGCTCTGCCATTGTGAACCCGCACATCCCTTTGTCATCCCGAATCCCGCAGGGTGAGGGATCTTTCATTTTTAAAAACAAGATTCCTCATGTTTATTTTCTGAATGAGAATAAGAATATTTATTCGGAATGACAGCAAGTATCTGCCATTTGATCTGTTGCAGTTATTAATGCATCAATCATTGCAGGCTCACTTGCCAGATGGCCAGCATTTGCAACAATATGAAGATTCGAGTTTACCAGCTTTGCCATTTCTGACTTAACAAGAGCTTGATGTACTGACCAGGATGATTCCGGAAGACAGGTCAGATCTTTACGACCATGTATTACAGTTACAGGCACATCAGGTATTGTTGAGATATTATCCAGTATTTGATTATCTTCTATGAAATACCTGTTCCTGGCATAGTGCATTTCTATTTTTACTTCATTGATGAGCTTCTCATCATTTCCTTCTTCAAGCGCATATTCTTCTTGCAACCCCAGGTTATGTGTCACCACCCTGCCGGCCCATAAGGACCATGCTTTAGCAGCTTCCAGTTGAATTTCTTTTTTGTCAGAAAAAACACGACTGTGCAATACTCTTAAACGTTCATGCATCTCATCCTCATCAAAATTGGCAAGATATTCCTGCCAATAATCAGGAAAGATTCGGCTGACACCGTCATGGGCGAACCATTCAAAATCACATTGCCGAGCCAGAAATGTACCGCGCAAGATAATGCCAGACACATGTTGCGGGTATTGTTCTGCATAGAGCAAGGCCAGTGTCGCGCCCCATGAGCCACCAAATAAAACCAGCTTTTCAATATTCAGTCTGGTACGAATCGACTCAACATCTTCGAGAAGATCCTGTGTAGAATTATTTTCAACACAACCATTAGGTTTAGAGCGATTACAACCCCGTTGATCAAAAATAATTATTCTGTATATGTCAGGATTGAAATAGCGACGATGATTTTCATTACATCCAGAACCCGGACCGCCATGCAGAAAAATAACAGGTAGCCCTGTTTTATTTCCAGATTGTTCAAAATAGATGGAATGTCCATCTTTTGATTCGAGCGTATCTTTGAAAAAAGGCTCTAGTTCAGGGTAAAGAGTGCGCATCAAGAAATTCAGGCATGGGTTTCATTAAAATACAAGATTCCTCGACCGCTGTACCCCAAGGGCAGGCTTCGCACTTCCAGACGCGGTTCTCGATTTCTGCTCCAGGCGCAATTTTACCTCCCCCATCCATGGGGTCGTACCGACTACATCCATGTAGTCGTCACCTTGTCAGGTTCGGAATGACAGGAGAAACTTTTCGAGACAAACATGGCCTGCTCAATGATGACACGATTAAATATCATTAAGGATTTCTTCACGCCTGACATCGTACTCTTCCTGAGTAATCAAATCCTTCGACAAGAGTTGATCCAATGTTACGATTCTCTCCTCAGGAGTTTTTGATGATGATCCGGCGCCTGAGTTGATATCTTTCATTTCCTTACGCATACGCGCCATCTCAGCACGCATTTGACGTCTTTCTTTAGCCAGTTTTGCTGCCTCAATTTGTATTTGCCGATCATTTCTTGAGGTAGGGTTCTTAAGCTCTGCTATTTTGGCAAGAAGGGCTTGCGAAGCAAGTGGCACGTCAAGCAAAAACCAGTCACGACGAAATTTTCCGAGTGCCACCTTGTTTTCAATACCAGGAGCGGGCATCAGCAGCCATTTAAATCTCTTCCTGCTTTTTAATCGACTGCCAAAGTTAAAGGTATAAGGCAATGCTGCCTTACCGGATGGATCATAGACTTTTTCGAAGGCCTCATTACGAACCAGATTATAATCAGCAATGATAATATTCAGCTTGCCCTCTTTATAAAATGCGCGGCCAGTCAAAAAATATTTATCTGTAAGAATAAGCAGTTTGGGATTTGTTCCCTCGATGACAAAAATTATATCCTGCCCGGGCTGTGCATCTATCAATCCTTTTGCAAATTGTTTAGCCAGTAAATTTACCTGCCTAATCGTGAAGACTCCTTCCAGCACTTCACCGGTAAGCATTTTTTTTATGGTATATTCCAATGCATTCAAGGCATTAGCAATCTGTTTTGGATCCAGTTCAACAGGGTGATCATTAGCACCAAATTTGGTCGTATCCTGTTTCTCATATTTAATATACTGATTAAGACCAGATCTCCAGATAATATCCTTATCCTCCTTAAAAAAGCCTGCAAAAGTAGTGCTGGAAAAACAGAATGTAAAAAATATAACCAGGATTTGATATTTAACTAATTTCTTCATAAGGTGCATTGAGTCTGTTACTTTGCTGGGCCGGTGGATTGTACTGTCTTAGAGTGTGTAATCGGCCAGAAGTTTACAACAAATGTACCAGCCTTGCCATTCTCATACATATGGTCTCAGGCACACGCTACATCATTCTAAGGTCGCTCTTTCGCCTACTTCCGTATGGGAGTCTTTGTAATCGTACCTCCGCCATCCCTGCGGTCGTGTCCTCCACGATACGACCGCCATTGTTGGTGGAAGTGTCGAAATTGTAATCGCTAAATGGATGTAGGCACTTAGGATTCGTCAGGAAGTGCAAAGCCTACCCCTGGGGTGCAAGAATC
>QNEM01000097.1 GCA_003645215.1 Gammaproteobacteria bacterium | reverse complement strand
TCAGTTAATTGCATTGCACGTATACGGGTATTACCACCGCATATGTCGAAAAAACTACAATGACTACAGCGTCCTGAAATATTGCGTGGATTACTTTTTAATTCCTTCATGACGGGATCGCTGGTGTCCATCCAGATCTCGGAGAAAGGCCGCTGTTTGACATTACCAAGACTATAATGCCACCAGTAGGTATCAGGATGCACATCACCCAGATTATCTATATTAGCGACATTAACACCAGAACTGTTACCACCCCATTGTTGTAGCCTGGCTTTTATATGCTCTGCCATATGGGGATGGTTTTTCTCTACCCATTGAAGCAGGTAAACACCATCGGCATCATTATTGCCAGATACATATTCAATCTTGTTGCCTTCCTGAATATCCTGCCAGCAGGTTTCAAAGATCAGATCGAGTGCATCTCTGGTCATCTGAAATGTTGCGTCGTCCTTTCTGTTTCTATTTCCTCTGCCTGAATAGTTAAGATGCGACAGGTAAAATTTGTCTATTTCTTCATCGCGCATCAGCTTTATTAATGCTGGTAAATCCTGTGCGTTGTCCTGTGTCAGGGTAAACCTGAGACCGATTTTCAGATCTGCATCACGACACAGGCGGGCAGCATGTAATGAGGCGTCAAATGCACCCTGTTTACGTCGAAATTTGTCATGAGTATCCTTCAGCCCATCGAGACTGATACCCACATAATCATAATCCATTTCTGCAATTTGACCGATGTTCTCCTCATTGATAAGCGTACCATTTGTTGATAAGCCTACATAAAAGCCCATGTCCCTGGCCCTTCTGGAGATCTCGAATATATCGGGATGTAATAGAGGTTCTCCTCCGGAGAGGATCAATACCGGTACATGAAAGGCCTTTAGATCATCCATGACATTGAATATCTGATCAGTGTCAAGTTCATTTGGAAAATGGTGATCAGCCGAAATTGAATAGCAATGCTTGCAGGTAAGATTACACCGACGGATCAGGTTCCAGATAACAACAGGCCCCGGTGGGTTCCTTGCAGGACCAATCGGTGTTGGATTGTTAACTTCCTCCATATACTGTCGGATACGAAACATATTTTACTTTTTTATCCTTGTCACGAATTTTGTTGCGAATTTCCAATCCGCATTCCTGTTTTTTTCAATATCCGTGTACTGTATAAAACAGTGTGTTGCCTGTTTGTATCACCCAGAATATTTGCAATTTCCTTGATGTAATTATCCGTAGTTTCCCGATCATGTGCATGAACCATCGCGAACAGATTATACGGCCAGTCTGGCAGGTGGCGTGGGCGATGGTAGCAATGACTGACAAAATCCAGGGCCCCTATTCTATGACCAAATTCGTGTATTTTTTCATCTGGCACATCCCAGACAGTCATGCCATTGGCACGATAGCCCAGCCGATAATGGTTAGGTACCACTCCAATCCTTCTTATAATACCCTGTTCTTGCATATTACTGATTTTTTTCATAACAAGTTCCGGATCAAGATCGAGTTGAGTAGCAATCGTATGATACGGATTAATCGTAACCGGAAACCCGGCCTGGGTTGCCTCTATGATCGTTCGATCAATTTGATCCAGCACGGGATTTATTGTGTCAGGCATCAAATTTTAACCCAACAAAGTATTCATCAAGCTTTGGCATCTCATATGTCGGATAGCCTGTTTGTTTTTCAATATCTTTAAGTATATTTTTCAATTGCATTTCGTTTTCCGCTGCCAGAACAAACCAGACATTAAATTCATGTTCACGTTCGTAATTATGTGCAACTTCAGGATATGTATTAATTTTCTTAACCACCTGCTCAAGATCCTGCTCAGGAATGCTCATGGCAACCAGGCAATAAACGCCGCCAAGCATTTCAATATTATACATTGGCCCAAACCGGCTTAAAGTCCCGTCATCAAGTAATGACTGAACACGTTTTAACAATTCTTTTTCTTCCATGTTTAACTGCTCAGCTAACCTGGCAAAAGGCCTTTCACATACAGGAAAGTTGTCCTGTAGATGGTTGATAATTTTCCGATCTACTTCATGCATTTAATTACATCCAGCATGTGACATATAATTTGCAGCACGTTGTTTAAATCTTCGTTTGCTGAATAATACTTCACGTGGAATGTCATGCCAGTTGTGTTCACTGACCATTTCCTCCAGCAGTTGCATGACATTGATACGCGACTTGCCATGGATCATGCAATACAGATTGTATCGCCATTCAGGCAACTGCCGTGAACGCCTGTAACAGAGTGTAATAAACGGGTAGGGTTTGATCTGATTTGCTATCTCATGCACCTGTTCATCAGGGACATCCCAGACAACCATGGCATTCTCCTGATAGCCCAACTCGTGATGACGTACCACAACCCCAAAGCGTTTGATCAAGCCTTTATCCAATAGAGTTGAAATCCTTGTGATAATTTCTTCTTCGGTAAGTCCAATCTGTTCCGCAATTTCAGCATAGGGATGGTCCGAGATAGGCAAACCATTCTGAATCCTGGCGATCAGCTGTTGATCTGCATCATCAAGAACAGATATATTTTCCGTGATGTTATTATCAAGTGCTAGGTGCATTTCAGGTCAAATCCCAAATCGATATGATAGGCATCAAGTAATGGTAAACGTAACAGTTGATATCCAGTGTTTTGTTCAATATCCTCTAGAATAAAGTCGAGTCTGTTTTTATCGACTGCTGTGATAACAAACCAGAGATTATACAGGTGTTCACGTTCATAATTATGATTGACCTCAGGATAGGCATTAATCATGCCTGCTGTCTCAATGAGCTTTTCATCTGGAACTTTCAATGCAGCAAGGATACTGTTGCCGATAGAATTCGGTTTGATGACCGGGCCCACACGGCTGATGGCACCAGAGGATTGTAATTTTTTAAATGCCTCTATTACTAACCCGGCTTCAACACCCAGACGCTCGGCAATGTCATGGAATGGTTGTGAAGAAAGTGGAAAGTTATGTTGAAAATCATTCAGCAAACATTGCTCAAGGTATGAATAGGAATCATAGTCAGAAATCTTATAGTCAGTATCTTGTTGTGACATTCTAATACCCTCCTATTAAAGCCCTATCTTATGTGCCCTGTGTGTAAAGAAGATACCACTGGGTTTGTCTGCAGAAATTTGTGCAATATTATCGAAAGTGTCCGTATCATAAATGTTGACACGATCTTCATCCCTTACAGACACCCATACTTCTTCACCTCGCGGTGTAAATTCCATATGTAAAACAGCTTTGCCTGGAACAAGTTCTTTTACAATTTCCATTTTGGCGACATCAATAATTTGCAGGTGATCATTGTTCGGAAAAGCAAAATTAACCCATACCTGGCGCCCGTCTGGTCTGGCGATGGCAAACACCGGTTGGCCATAGGTTTTTATCCGCGTTACTTCCTGCCAGTTATCCGGGTCAATAACGATGACAGCATGCTCGCCTATCGCAGGGACAAAAAGATAATTTCCTGCCTGGGCCCATCCTTCAAGGTGAGGCATTTTATAAACGGGCAGTTTTTCATCATCACGGCCGTAATCATTCAGAACCTTCCTGATACCTTTTTCAACATGCCACAGATCAAGAATAGCCAGGCCATTTTCACCGTATAGACCTGCTATATAATAACGACCGTCAGGAGTAATAAGTGCATCATAGGGCTGTAAGCCAACATCCTTGAATTTCCTGATGATCGGTGCATCCGGATTATTAATATCAACAAGCCATATTTCGCCCGCATCATAAAGGCTGAAGACAAATTTTTGTCCTGGAGCATCAACCAGACCGACAACCTTGGATTGTTTTAAACCGGAACCCTGCTGGTAACTGGCAGGTATATCCAGAACTGGTTCCAGTGTTTCAGTATCAAAAATTCGAACACCACCCGGCTCATAATTTGATACAGCGACAAATTGACCATCCTGTGAAATTGCACCACCAATACTATTGCCAGCCTGAATAATGCGCTTGTCAATCTTGCTGGTAAGCAGATCAATCTTGGTTAAGCCACCATCCCGACCAAATACAAATGCATAGCGTGCATCACGTGAAAAAACGACCGATGCATGTGAAAGATCGCCTAAACCATCAATGCTGCCGATAGCGATACGTTTACTGGTATTGATCAATTTGACCTGACCGATGGCACGTTCAATTATAATTCCGAGATCACCAGTTCCCATTAGTCCTGCATGAACATTAAAAGTCAGCAGTAAACTGAATAATAAAAATATTTTGCTTGTCCCTGTGAAATACATTAATTATTCCCCAACGTTCCGGCTTTGAGTTGTTTTACCATCCAGGTCACTTCCTGCTTATCAAGAATTCCCTTCCAGGGAGGCATAGGTGTACCTGCAACACCATTCATGATGATGCTAGACAATGCCTCGTTTGATTTACCTTTGAGTTTTACTGCAGTCAGGGGGGAGCCCAGGCCACCATTCAATGTCATTCCATGACAGGAACCACAATCATGTTTTATTAAATGTATTAGCTCCTGTTGACGATTATCTGAAATATCTGTTGCAAATACAGTACATGGAAAAACTAATGCCTGGATAAAAAGGTTATTTATCAATGACTTGCTCAACATCATTTGCCCGCCATCAGATCGTTATCGATATATTCAACACGCACATATTTATCCAGTCCCATTACCCGCGCTTCGCGATCAGTTCCATCTGCAGTTATATTCCAGACAACAAGTTGCTTTACCCCGGCCGGAATCACATTAGATTCCTGCATTTTGCCAAGTACAGCCTCAGGGTAGTTATCGGAAGATGGCTCACCCAGTTCATCTGCCAATTCCTTAAGTAGGGGGGCGGTATCCAGTAATCCGGGAAATATTTCAATGATTAATGCAAGGCGATCTGAACTCGCAGGAAAGACATAAAGCAAGTCGGTGGTTATCCAGTTTTGTTTTCGTTGGGCAAAGATCAGGTGATCGCCATCGGTGGTTTCGCTATTTGAAAAAACCACACCATCTTTTTCAAATACGGCACGTACTTCTTCTGATGACATACCGAAATTTGTACTGAGATATCCCGTCAGTTGCGCCTCCGCAATGACATTATTTACATTTAATAATGCAAACGAAATAAATAATATTTTTACTAATCTATCCATATTTACTTTTAATCTTTAGTTAAGTTAGAAGAATCACCTACTAAAGATTCACTGGTGATTCAGTATTACCTATTCAACATTATTTATTCAACAATGATCGTTCCGCTCATTCCTTCGTGAGGTTCGCAGTGATAAGGATAGACTCCAGGTTTGTCGAATGTCCTTTCCCAGGTTTCTTCCGGAAAAATATAGTCGGCTTCTTCAAAACCTTCAGCCTCAAACCAGACGCTGTGATATTGACGTTTCTCCATGTTCACCCACTTGACCGTGGTGCCCACTTTTACTGTCAGTGGTTGCCGGGTTCCATACAGGTCATCTCTAATTTCAATTATTACTGTTTCCGAGAATGAAGAAACAGATCCAAAAGAAAGACTTATAAAAAGCCCGGCTTTGATTATTAGTTTAATATTCATTTTCATATCCCTCATAATTACGTGCCTGTTAATTATGACATTCTGAAAGTAGAAAATTCTTAAATAACCAAAATATTATTGTTTTACCGCATTGATCTCGACTTCATCATTATCAAAACCGAGCTTGTAACCCAGGGATACATGATGATAACGACCACTGGTATAGTCGTCATGAATTGCAAAACCCAGATTGTAAATCTGATCTAATAACAGGCTCAGATCACCGGGCTTGTCAGATTCAAGTTTGCGTTTCATCAAGACAGTCCATACACCATCGGACAAACTGGATGAGAATTCAGCACCCTGCCCCCCTTCCATATAACGTTGTTCAAGGATATAGCCATCTTCAGATTTACCTGTGCCAGCCTGATAGCGGACAAGATCCATGAAATGACCAGCTTCCAGTTCAGCTTTAATCTCGGCTTCTTCCTTGAGTTTGTCCCAACCACCAAGTTTCTTGCCACCACGTCCCTTGATCTCAATCTCGGTACGACTCTCGGTGATATATTTACCAACACCATTTTCAAGATTTATCGACAAACCACTTGATGCCAGGTCTTCTGCGGCAGGTGCATCAGGCATACCTTTGGCATCATGGTGACAGGTACCCCAACAACCCGCCCGGTCTGCATACATTACGTCATCACTTGAGAACATGATGGCGAGTTTGATCTGGTTATCAGGGTCCATCTTGCCTCCATCAGTAAATGGAGCAGGTGTATGTCCGGTTTCCGGAAACTGGAAACGCATAGTCAGATATTCACCGTCATGGCTTGCACGCACACTGACCGGGATACTGCCACGTTTGTCCGGTATGACTGTCTCTGTTTCTGGCAGATACTCATGCTCACCAGAGACGATCAGTTCACCCATATCAATGGTTTCTTCATCGTGACATTCGAAGCAACGATCGCCTGAGTTAAAGGCTCGCTTACCACTGTGGTTCTTGCTCAACGCCCATTCCATTGAGGATTGTCCCGGATAAAAGATATTGATCACGCGTTCTGGTGCTTTTGCCCAGTCGATCCCGGATGAGTCTGCCGTTGCGGTTGTGGGAGCAGACTTTATGGTTTCTTCTGTTGCCGCTTCGTCTTTTTCGACTTCTGTTTTAGCCGGTGCTGCATCGGCAGTTATGGCCTTCTTGTCAGCCTCTTTGCCATGATCGTTGAAGAACTTATCATATGCCTCAGGGATAGGCCGTATGAAATCAGGATTAGGTTTCTCCAGCTCTTCTTTTTCTTCTTCTGTTAACTGGTCATGAACCTTCTTATGTGCAATGCCTTTATGACAGTCAATGCAGGTCTGACCAATTTTCATCGCATTATAATGTTGTTTCCGGGCACGAGGTTTCTGTGTTTCCGGATCCATGGTTGATATCTCATGACAGTTTCTACATTCTCTGGAGTCGGATGCCTTCATCCGTTTCCATTCATTTTTGGCCAGTTGTAGACGCTTGGCATCAAACTTCTCGGGGGTATCAATCGAACCGAGTGCCTTGTGGAACAGCTCATTGCTTGCCTGAATTTTGCGCTTTATTTTATAAAACCAGGGTCGAGGAACATGGCAATCTGGGCAACCGGCCCTGACGCCACTTCGGTTTGAATCATGGATCGTTCCCTGGTATTCCTTATAGACATTCTCTTCCATTTCATGACAGGAGATACAGAAATCCATCGTGTTCGTGGCTTCCATTCCCGTATTAAAACCGCCCCATAAAATTACGCCGATCATCATAAAGAAGATGGCAACACCCAGAGTGGCACCAAAAATCACTTTTCGGTTTAGAAATCTGGAAATTAAATTTTGATTTGGTCGTGTCATTGTTTTTCTGTTCCAGG
>QNEM01000096.1 GCA_003645215.1 Gammaproteobacteria bacterium | reverse complement strand
GATGTAGACACACTGGAACTACTGGAAGAATTGCTCGCAGAGTACGAAGGCACCCTCTTGCTTGTCAGTCATGACCGTTCATTTCTGGATAATGTTGTGACCAGTACCCTGGTCTTTGAAGATGATGGCAAGGTAAGTGAGTATGTCGGAGGCTACGAGGACTGGATCCGACAAAGGAAACCGAATAAAACAGCTACACTCTCTGATAAAGCATCAGGAAAAAAAGCAAAACCTGGCAAACAGGTAAAGAGCAGGATTAACTCTTCAGAAAAAAAGAAGCTCGGGTTTAATGAAAAAAGAGAACTTGAAAGCCTGCCAGATAAAATTGAAGCATTGGAAGATCAGCAACAGGAATTAGAACAACGCATCAATCAAAGTAATTTTTATCAAAAGGATAAGGAGACCATCAGCACAACGATGGCCTCGATGAAGCAGCTTCAGGAAGATCTGCAAAAGTTATATGAACGTTGGGAATATCTGGCCGAATTTGAAACCTAGCCGGTTGGTTATTCTTTACCCAAAAGAATTTTTTTATCCTTTCGACTTAAAAGCTTTATCTCGATTTCACGCTTTGTTGCTGCAGAACGTGATTCACATGGCTCTTGATGCACCAGGACAACAGGGAGTCTGGCCCTGGTATATTTGGCAGCCAATTTATCACCTGCGTTATGTTCCTGGATTCTTCTATCCACATCTTTGGTAATACCTGTATACAGACTGTCGTCTGCACAACGAACGATGTAAACGAACCAGTCATTCATAGCTGTGGATTGGGATCAGTAACAACAAGAATTAATATGGTTATTTCTTTTCAGACTTCACCAGGATATTAGCCAATGCGGGTAGCAGTAATATAGCGCCAAGCATATTCACCAGGAACATAAATGTTAACAGTATGCCCATATCTGCCTGAAATTTAAGCGGTGAAAATATCCAGGTGACAACACCAATGGCCAGGGTGATCCCGGTAAAGATGACGCCTGAACCCGTAATCTGTAACGTTTCAGCATAGGCTTCCGTGAGTGATTTACCGCTCTTGAGTAAGCTATCAAGTCGGCTATAGATATAGATACCATAATCGACACCTACACCTACACCCAATGCGACAACCGGCAAGGTATTCACCTTCAGACCAATCTCCAGAACAGTCATCAAGGCATAAGCCAGCAATGAAACCAAAGCCAGTGGAATGACAATGCACAGGGTACCGGCGATAGATCGGAAGGTCAGCAGACACAAAATGATAATTGCAGAAAAAACATAGAGTAAAATCGGAAACTGGGCAGCATCTACTTCCTCATTGGTTGCTGCCATCACACCAACATTGCCCGTGGCCAGATTAAATTTTATTGACTCTGAATTAAATTCTTCTCTAAAAGACTTTATGTTATCGACAATATTAGTAATAGTTTCTGCTTTATGATCCCTGGTAAAAATCAAAACAGGAATAACACTGCAATCGTTATTTAACAAACCTGAAGATGTCGGTACATAAGACACAGATTGTACCAACACTGATTGATTTCTTGGCAGGACCTGCCATTTTACATTGCCTTCATTCCAGCCGGCGTTGATACGTTTGGCCACAGTCGGCAAGGCAATGACAGATTGCACACCATCGACATTTCTCATGGTCCATTCAAAACGGTCTATGGTATCCATCACATCATAATTGATACAGCCTTCCGGGATGGTCTCAACAATCACTGAAATCAGATCAACCCCAATGGAGAAACGTTCAGAGATAACATCAGTATCGATATTATATTGGGAATCTCCATGCAACTCTGGCACGCCTCGATGTAGATCTCCTATCCTGATATCGGCCCCTTTCCAGATACCGAAGCCAAGTAAAACAAAGGCGACCAGAATAATTTTAATTGCCGGTCCACGTTCCGTAACACGTGCCAGTTTCCTCCATAAAGGTAACAGTTTAGATGCACGACTCTCTAACTTACTTCTATAGTCTTCACCCAGATTAATATAAGAGACCAGCACCGGTAACAGAAAAAGATTGGTCAGAATAATTACAGCCACACCGAGACTCGCTGTGATTGCCATTTCCTGAATGATTTCAATATCAATTAACAGGATAGTGATAAAACCGATGGTGTCACTGACCAGTGCGATGGCACCGGGCACCAGTAACCGCCTGAAACTGATCTTTGCAGAATCCAGACTGCTATTACCAAGAAAAACTTCTGATCTGAAAGAACTTATCATCTGCACACCGTGGCTGACGCCGATAGCAAAGATCAGAAACGGAACCAGTATTGACATGGGATCGATACCAAAGCCAAGTAAGGGCAGTATCCCCAATTGCCAGACCACGGCAACCAATGAACAGACGAGTGGAACAATAGTTAACTTGAATGATTGTGAATAGATATAAACAAGCAGTGCAGTAATAAAAAATGCGATTACGAAAAAAAGCACAACGCGTCTGGCACCATCAGTGATATCTCCAATCACCTTGGCAAAACCAATGATGTGATAATCAATATCCACTCCGACAGTAGTACTGTTATGTTTCTGCCTGATATTTTCTTCGAGTTGCCTGGCAACATCTACATAATCAAGTCGTTCACCGGTATTTGGATTGAACTCAAGAAGTTGTGCGCTAATCAGTGCTCCGGAAAAGTCATTGGCAACCAATCTGCCAACAATACCTGCCTTGATAATATTCTCTTTGACCTTTGCCAGCCCTGCCGGAGTATTTTCATAATCATCCGGGACAACATTGCCCCCGGCGATGCCGTCTTCCACAACTTCTGTGAACCTGACATTGGGCGTAAATATTGAAGTTACCCGGGTACGATCAACACCTTCAATAAAGAACACATCATCTGTTGCCTGTTTCAGGGCATCAAAAAATTCAGGGGTGAACATATCACCCTCTTTTGCTATCAGGGCAACGAGTATCCGGTTCGCTCCACCAAATTCCTCCCTGTGTTTGGTGAATGTCTGCATATATTCATGCTGTAGCGGCAGCAGTTTTGAAAATCCCGCATCAACCTTCAGATTCAAGGCAGATGAAAACATGAACAATGTAATGATGACAAAGAAACCAATCACCCACGGACGGTTGGAAAACAGAATTTTTTCGAGAGTATTTATTATTTTAGAATCAGACATATCTCTCCTGCCTACTGTAGCAGGTGCACTCCTTTTTCACCGACCGTAACCAATTTACCATCAGGACCTTGTATGATTGCATTAAATCCGTCACGGTGACCCTGTTCCACTAATGAAAAACTTCTGCCTCCATCATTACTCCTGAGCATTGTTCCACCCAATCCAGTGATATAGATTTCATCTCCTGATACCACAAATCCATTGGTCAGCATTTCCTGTGTAGGCGTTTCAATTTCCTGCCAGGTCTTACCGGCATCTTCTGAACGAAACATGTGCCCTCGTAAACCAAATACCAGAACGGTATCTCCTGTTACAGGCAATACACCAAAAAATGAACCGATATAGTCTGGTGCCAAAGGCACCCAGCTATCCCCGGTATCATCTGAACGATAAACCTTACCTGCCTCTGCAGCGATGTATAACTTGCCATTGTCTGCCAGGACAATACTGTTTAAATGCAGGTCATATGAATCGAGAAAATCATCATAATCTTCAGCTTTGTTTGCTTCTTCATCAGGATCATCTTCTGATTTTTCTATACTGACATTCATTTCACTGATGTCCCAACTTGCACCACCATCTTCTGAGACAAGGTACAGTCCATATGCCCCGACTGCTATTCCGTATTTTTCATCTCTGAACCAGATATCAAATAGTGGGGTCTGTCCTTCAGGATCGTAATAGACCTTTTCCCAGGTTTTGCCACCGTCCGTGGTTCTTAAAACGACTGCGTCATGTCCAACAACCCAGCCATTCAACTTGTCATGAAAATACACCCCTGTGAGTGTTGCCCTTGTCGGTACCGTGATCTGCTGCCAATGTTCACCATCAGAGGATATGAGCACATGACCTCGCTCTCCTACCACAGTCATCAAACCATCTCTGGACACGCCATCAAGCAACATTGAATGACCAGCAAGCTTGGCCATGGTTGAATCATCGTCAGCGTAAATACTGGCAGGTAATAACATGATGGCGAATATTGAAAAAATGAAGCCTGCCGTTTGATGAATGCAGAGGGGCAACAAAAATGAACTTCGCATGTGTTTAGTCATTATTCTTATGTATCGTCGCTTCGGACTTCCTCGACTCTGTCTCCTGATTCGTTCTACCGCTTATGTCCATATAAGCGTCTCGCGACATACGACCGCCATGGATGGCGGAAGTGTCGAAAATGCAGGAGCAATTTTCGACCAGTCCATCCCTGGACATAAAAACGCCTGGCCTGCAATAATGCAAAACCAGGCGTTCTGATTTGTGACCAATGCGTGAACTGGCCATCTCTAGGCAAAGCCAATTTACCTTTTGCCTGCCCTTCTCAATGCTGCAGGCGTGAAATCACTCGAGCTAAGTTTTGCGTTGAAGTTATATGGCTCACTTTCATTTGTCAGGCCAATGGCAACATAACGTCCTGCCTGTATATCCGTATGAACCTCTAGTGTCGTCCACAGGTTAGGCACGTTGTAATGATTGATGGCAAAACCTTCGGAAACTCTCCACAGTTGATCGCGATTATCATATATATCAACTGCCAGTATCTGCCATGAATCTTCATCTATGTAGAAAGTACGTCTCTTGTACAGGTGTCTTGACCCTTCTTTCAAGGTCGCATCAACCACCCACACTCGATGTAGTTCATAGCGAGGGATCTCAGGATTGATGTGCAGAGGCTTTAGAATATCTTTATATTTAACCGAAGGATCCTGTAGTTTGTAATTATTATAAGGAACATAGATTTCCTTTTTTCCTACCAACTGCCAGTTATAGCGTTCAGGACTGCCATTGAACATATCAAACTGATCGTTTGTCCTCATGCCATCAGAGGCGGTACCCGGATTATCAAATGCAACATTTGGTGCACGTCTGACGCGTCGTTGCCCCGGATTGTAAAGCCAGGCCATACGATTTTGTGTCTTCTGATCGAGGGTTTCATGCACCAGAAGAATGCCACCCGCCAACCGGGCTGGCGCTTTAACCTCCTGCCTGAAATAAAGAATAATATTTTTCAGCTCTGCCGCTGTCATCCCTTCTCGATTATATCGAAGGTCAAACTGGTCAGAAAACTGTACCAGTGTGTATGCACCCCCGCGGGTAGGCACTGCCTGGGCTATTTTACGTTCTGCAAAATTCGCCCGCCATCTCAGGATGTGGTTCCAGATGGCCTCCAGACCATTGGAGGGAATGGGGAACGGGGTACCTACAATCGCATTGGTAACACCATTACCATCGTCAGTGAGTTTTGCCGTGCCGGCAATTTGTTTGGTTGCATCATAAATGTGTTGTGGTGCTGCAGCTGAACGATGTGTCGGATAAATATTCATCTTGAAACTATCAGGATAAGTACTCAGCAGTGCCTTATGTCCTTCCGTCAGATTATCCGCATGTTCCCCCATGTTCCCCGAAGTAATGGTGACCGTAATGCCATCACCTGCATAGGGATCAACATAATATCCCCCGGCGGTATAACCTGATGGTGCCTGGGTTATGCCACCATCCCAGGCGGGGATGGTTCCTGCTGCATTGCCGGCCTTCTCACCACCCAATGGTGTCAAGTCAACACCAAGTCGCGCAACTTCATCTGCCGCCATTTCTGCACTCACAGGCATGGAGACAACCACGACAAAAATACTGGCCAGACTACTGGTCAGTATTTTGGCAAGGATCATGTTTATTTTTTTATCCATCATTTCGATTTCCTCAACCCCAAAAGAATAAACCCTATAAAAATAAGTCCTAATCTAAAGAATAAATCTAGAAAGAATAATTCAGGTTAAAGGCGACAAAATCACGATCTCTTAACAAATTATGTCGACCTGCACCCTGAAAACTTGTGTAACTAAGATCAGCTTGGATTATATTTTGATAATCCGTACCCACACCCAGCGTGATAGCTCGCCGGCCTTCAACAAAATTTCCTCCGGGTCCGGGGGTGATACCACTAACATCTTGAGAGAAGGCAAATCTTGGCGAAACATTTACCGGCCCGATGAGATTGTTATATGTCAAACGACCAGCCATTCGAAAACCCCATGAGGTGGCATCGGCAAAATTATCCGCATTTTCAGCAGCCTTGCCTGCGTGAAGGCCCGTAGCTCCAGCCTGAAAAGAATTACCACTGGTAAAGGTACCAGGACCATTAAGACGTAAATCACTCTTGCTTGGCATATTGTGGACATGAGTCAGGCCGACTTCACCAATCAACACCCCTTGATTGGCTTTAAGTAATGGACCAAGGACTTTTGTTGCAGTCATCTGCACCTGGCTGACATTACGTTCAATAAAACCAGGGAGATACTGGCTGGTTCCTGTATTCGCGCAGCCCGGGTCAAGCTGATTTACTCCTATAGCAGGATTTATTGCAGCCAGCGGACATAATGCCTGGAACAGCAACTCGACATCGTCAACCTGTAAAGGGGCATCGTGAGTAAAGGAATACTCACCCTGTAGGGCAACACCTGATTTTTGTAGCTCGGTATTAAAACTAAGGCCTACTCGTTTGATATCTTCGGGATACTCAATTATATAATTGGCTGTCCTGGCATATTGATCGGTGGCCACGGCACTGGCAATAGCCCCAACTTGTGCAGCAGTGCCACCCGCTCCAAGAATAGCAGCAGCAGTATTACCACCAACACCGAAACCTGCCAAAGCATCTGAAATAGAGGCCGCAGCGGCTGCGCCATTAGCCGCCCCTGCATCCGTTCCTGTTACCGCACTAATGATAGGTACTCGGCTATGATGGTTTATGAAATAAAAACCAAATTCCGTAGCATTCAGATTTTCAGCAAAGTACCGCAGGGAAACACCATACTCACCTCCATTATCCGGTCGATCATCAGGCCCACGCAAGACACCTAGAAAATCAGGTTCAAAACCCGCCAATCCATTCGGAGCCGCACCTGGAACAAAAACACCCAGTAATGGATCAGTAATATCAGCATTGATTGCCGCAGTTAAGGCACCAAAGGAAGTGCCCCTGTCAGAACCAATAAAACCAGCTCCAAATGGAGATCCACCAAAACCCAGCATCACTTTCCTGCCACCATCACCCACAAAGTCATTGGTTGAAAAATAAGATCCGACAGGTTCTATCTGTGTTCTCCTCCAACTGTAGGAGTAAAAACCTTCAAGGGATAAATCATCGGTTGGTGAAATTGAAGCAGTCACCATGCCCACGGGCACCAGGGCATCACGTATTTTTGAACCGGGGGTACGTAATTTACTCACATCAAAGGGATTGATGACATTTATACCATTTTGTATG
>QNEM01000095.1 GCA_003645215.1 Gammaproteobacteria bacterium | reverse complement strand
GTATTTTGAAGTTTCGACAGAACGTGCTTCCAGACCAACTTTAATTTCAGCAACGTTATCCGGACTTTTCATCCACAGATCAACAAGATTAATCCTGGCATCACGGCCTATCACAAAAAGGTATCGGCCAGATGAGGAAATACGGGAGATGTGTACCGCATAACCGGTTTTTATAATCTTTACGATCTCTTTTGATTTTCCATCAATAAGTGCAATCTGGCCGGCATCTCTCAGGGTTACTGAGAAAAGGTTTGTCAAGTCCAGTTTGTTCATCTGTTTTGTTGGACGATTTTCTGGCGGGATCAGGACTTTCCAGCTTGCCATCATTTCCTCCATACCCCATTCAGGTGGTAATGGTGGTTCATGCTGAATATATCTTGCCATTAGATCGACTTCTTCTTCAGTCAGTGCACCAGAACTGCCCCAATTTGGCATGCCGGCAGGTGAGCCGAAATTAATAAAAACTTTCAGATATTCAGTTCCTTTTGGCTGTGTGATATCAGGAGTAAGAGGTTTACCTGTCGCACCTTTACGTAGTACGCCATGACACCCTGCACAACGTTCAAAGAAGATCTTTTTTGCTTTTTCGAATTCAACTGCTGTGATCATTGGGGCGCCAGGGGTAATAACCTGTTTGGCTGATTCAATTGGTGAACCTGCACCCTGGTAGGCCGTTTCAGCGCTTTTCTCCCCCGCGTGTTTCTCTGCCGCAACTGCAGGGAATGTAAATACAGAAAATATAACTACTATTAGAATTCGTCTACTGATACGGAAGGAGTGTGATGACATGCGATATATTCCCCATTTATTATTTTTGCAACCAATTACTTGGCTAAGTAAGCCATACTGTTATATATCAGAAATAACAGTGTTTTGATCTAAATCAATAAATCATGATTTAGATCAAATATCCAAAAATAATTTACTGAAATGAAGTTTTTACTAACAAAAACCTTTAGGTAGCTGACCAGGATTTGACCAAAACTGAGTTAATTATGATATTGATGTAATTTGTTCGATAATTTTTTCTGTAGAAATAATTTTGTCGATTCCAGCAACGCTCTTACCGGCCTGAAAATAATCCTTGTAATTCATGCCTTGCATGGCGGCTTTTTTCAGTTTCCAGATAGATTGCAGGGTATAAAAGGTTCTCATCCAGTGCTTGGTTCTGTTATTTCTTAACAACCATCGTGATAAGGCATTGGCTTTGGTACCAATCTTTTCAATGAAGGGAGTTTTGATGATGGAAACAGGCGCCCCTGAGATTTTATCTGTCAACACGATATCTTCTTCATTGGCCTTGATAATGGCTTGTTTGTAATCATCATGCGCGGTGCATTCACTTGCGGCAATAAAACGTGTGCCCATCTGGATACCTGCATAACCAAGTTTTAGCATTGCCTGATAATCCCTGCCCTGGCTAATGCCACCGGCGCAGATCAGGGGTTTCCCCAGTGTTGAAATATCTGCATATAATTGCTCTGCACTTAATCGTCCTGCGTGACCACCAGCGCGATTGTTGACACATATAAATCCATCGACGCCAGCATCGAATGCCTTTTCAGCCCATTTCCTTTCGGTAACATCATGGTAGATGATCACCTCCGATGATTTTGCGATATCGACGACCCAGCGAGGATTGCCCAGTGCCGTAACAAAAAACTGAATACCTTCTTCCAGAGCAATATCAAGCCATTGCCTGGTTCGTTCAACATAGCGTTTGGAACTGGTCTCAAGAATAAAATTGATACCCAGAGGTTTGTCCGTCAGTGAACGAATATATTTCAGGCCCTCACGAAATTCGTAACCATGAACATAACTGAGACTGAGCGGCTGAATGATGCCTATGCCACCTGCCTCGGAAGCGGCTGCAACCAGTTCCGGGTTGGAACAGGGATACATGGCACCGCAAATTACAGGATATTGAATGCCGAGAGAACGCGAAAACTCAGTCATGAAGGCTCATATTTTTTATAGTTTATAATTATTTTTCTGGTCCGATACGCCACGTGGCGGTCGCTGATGCGACTACTTCACCCACTTCATCCTTGATTTCACCTGAAACCTGCATTTCTGTTTCTGCATTATTTTCCGGTATATCGCAGACACATTCGGCAGTAAGCAAACCACGTGCTTTTTTGTGATAATGAATTTGCATGCTGGTCAGGATACCCCGTGTATCATCCGGCAGACTGTTTAACAAAGTCAGTCCAGTCACCATTTCGGAAAGATTGGCCAGGGCAATCGCATGGACGGATCGCAAATGGTTACTGATCTTTCGCCGTTCTCTCAAGCTGATCTTGCCATGCCCAGGCTCCAGGAACACCACATTAGCAGCGATAGAACCCGTATACGGTACGGTAAAACCAATAATGCGACTGAATAACCATTTACCACCGGGCTTGTTTGAAAATCGTTGCCAGTTTTCCCTGAGATAGGGACCGATTGATTGAGCCATTCTTACGATTTAGACATTATTATTATTTATTATAATGGCACAACAATCAGGCGGATTCCGGGCAAGCTTTACGTACCAGCTCATCCTCTTCAAAGTCATCGACATGAATCACGGACATTAATTGCTCATCAAATGCGATTAACTGATCTGCTTCTTCTTTACTGATGACTTCCGCTTCTCTTGCTTTTACTATCAACTCAAGTCCTTGCAACTTGGGTATGGTTTTATCTTTAATGGCCTGTTTTATTTTCTTGTTCAATGGCTCCAGTTCAAGGCTCTGTAGAAAGACTTCATTCACATGTGCCAACGGGTTATTGTCACCCTGTTCCATATATAAACCAGTGGTCAGACGATCACGCGTAGCATTATTTTCTGTTACCGATTGCACAAGCCTTGTTTCCAGCTTGTCACTCGGTACCTTGAAATGCATGCCCAAAGGAAATACCACAAAACTTAACAGGTACGCCAGAGGTCTATTAGGATAGTTGTCTATGATTTCCCTGAAGGCTTCCTGGTAGTGATTGAGTAAATAATCCAGTGACCACTGTACAAGTGGAAAATCTTCTTCCGGACAACCATCATTCTCATAATGTTTCAGCACCATGCTAGCGAGATAAAGATCACTGAGCAGATCTCCCAGTCGTGCTGAGAGCATCTCCATAATCTTTAATCTTGATTGCAGGGACAACATTGAGATATCTGCGATTAATGCAAAGGCGGCACTCAAGCGTGTCAGGTGAGCATAATAACGGGCCAGTGATTTGTGCCCAGGGTTACTGGAAATGCGTGAACCTGTGATGGCCAATAAAAATGCCCTGGCACCATTGCGAATGGAGAAGCCTATATGTTTGAACAACACATTGTCGAAGTCTTCTATGACCGCATCATCGGTATCCTTACTGGCAAGCTGCATTTCTTCCAGCACGTAGGGATGACTGCGCGTCGCACCCTGACCAAAGATCATTAAATTACGTGTGAGGATATTCGCACCTTCAACAGTGATCGCAACCGGTATGGATTCATAGCCGCTGGCAATATAATTCTTTGGCCCTTTCATAACGGCCTTGCCACCATGAATATCCATGGCATCCAGTAAACACTGTCGTGCCATTTCCGTACAATGGTATTTCAGGATTGCCGAGGGCACTGCAGGTTTTTCACCCGCATCTACAGACTGTATGGTATGCAGTCTCGCTGCATTAATGATATAGGCCAGACCAGACATACGTGCCAGGGGTTTCTGTATCCCTTCGAACTGTTTGATTTGAACACCAAATTGTCTTCTCAGTGAGGCATAGGCCGTTGTCCCCATGACAGCACGTCTGGAGAATGCAGCACCGCCAGTTGGTAAGGTGATGCAACGACCTACTGACAGGCAGTTCACCAACATACGCCAGCCTTTACCTGCCATCTCCTGCCCACCAATAATATAATCCAGTGGCACAAAGACATTTTCTCCCTCAAGAGGACCATTCAGGAATGCATCACCGACCGGCAGGTGACGTCTACCGATAATCAGTCCTTCTGTCTCTCTTGGCAATAAGGCACAGGTGATCCCGTAATCATCAACATCCCCTATCAGGTGATCTGGATCCTGTAGTCTGAACGCTAGGCCAACCAGGGTCGCTATCGGAGAGAGTGTGATATAACGCTTTGAGAAATTCAGACGCATACCAGTAACTTCCTTGCCTTGCCATTGTCCTTTACAGACTATGCCTGTATCAGGAATTGATGTTGCATCAGAACCAGCGGTCGGTGCGGTCAAGGCAAAACAGGGGATCTCTGTACCTTCAGCCAAACGCGGCAGGTAATAATTTTTCTGTTCTTCGGTACCGTACTTGATCAAAAGCTCACCGGGCCCTAATGAATTAGGCACGGCAACCAGGTAGGTAATCGCCGCACCCGTATTTGATATTTTTATCAACACCTCAGACTGTGCAACAGCTGAAAATCCAAGACCTCCATATTCTTTTGGGATAATCATTGCCAGGAAACCATTGTTCCTGACAAAATCAATAATATGATCCGGTATCACACTCCAGTCATGATTAATTTTCCAGGCATCAGACATTCTGCATAGCTCTGTCACTGGCCCATCCATGAATGCCTGCTCTTCTTCACTCAAGCGAGGTTTTTCAATCCTGATCAATGACTTCCAGTCGGGTTTCCCTGAAAATAATTGCCCATCCCACCACACGGTACCTGCATCAATCGCTTCCTGTTCCGTATCGGACAAGGGAGGCAACATCTTTTTGAATAATGAAAAGAACGGGGCTGATATGTATTGCCGTCTGAGCGGTTTCATCAAAAATGCCAGACATACCAGCGCCAGTACTCCCAATAAGATAATGAACAGGCCGTGCAGTGAAAAGTAGATAGAGAGGAGGAGACCTACAAAACAGGCAATTGTAAAAACCAGCAAAGAAGAGCCGTGAAACAGCAAACCCAACAGCACAACAATAACGATTAGACTAATACTCATTGTCACAAATGGACTCATTTAAAACTCTCCTTTATCTGATAGCAAAAAAGAGCGAGCGCTCGTTTTTGTTATTGGTGAGTTTAGTATAGACTTAGACCCCATGTCTACACCTGTGTGCAGAATAATGAGCAAATATATGACCCTATTATATGACCCAGGAATATGACCCAGATACATGATTTGGAGAAAATCTATATTTAATGAAATTTGAAGATTTCAAGGCCAGTTTTCCTTATCGGGGTAAATCAGTTTATGCCCGCCTTTTCGCCTTGCATTGTGAAAACATCAAGACCAAAAAAGAGAAATTTGCAGTCAATAATCTGGAAAAAATATTCAAGGCAACCTTCAAGATTTCATCAAAAATCGGATTCCATGAGATGTCCCTACGTGAACTCTGTCGTGAAACCGAATTAAGTATGGGTGGAATTTACTCATGCATAGAATCCAAGGAAATGATCGCTATTATGGTCAAGGACATGGTGAAAACGGTCTCGTCAGACATCATAGATAATGCTCTACGGCACAAGAACCGGAAACATGCCCTGGAAGAGATCGTCACACATCATATTTTTGCCGCTGAATTACTACATCCATGGTTCTATTTTCTCTATTTTGAAACTCGCTCTCTACCTACCAGCCATCAAAAAGATTCGAAGACGATTGAGACAAGGATAACGTCAGCACTGGAGTCAATTCTGTCTGAAATAGACAGCAATAAAGATAACAGCAATAACAAATATCACTTTATTGCTACCATGGCATTGTCCATGGTTCAGGAACGCTATCTTAAATACTGGAAATACAAAGATGCATCCATGACGATAGACCAATCGATTGAAAACTATGCTGATGAAACATTGAAGCTGATATATGCTTCACTCAAAAATTAAGACGACTCTGGTAATTTTTACAAAAATAATCTCCCAAACGACTTCGCATGCCCCTGTTAACACTTAAAGATGTTTCTCTTGCCTATGGCAATCTGGCCCTGTTGGAAAAAGTAAATTTCAATATTTCTTCAGGCGAACGTATTTGTCTGGTGGGTCGTAATGGTACCGGGAAATCAACCCTGTTCCGTGTTATCAGTGACATCGTTCAGCCTGACGAGGGTGATGTCTGGCGTCAGGACACTTTAAAGATTTCCTACCTGGAGCAGGAAGTCCCCGCTGATACATCACAAACAATCTATGAGGTTGTTTCAGCAGGACTTGGCCATATCGGACAGATACTGATCGAGTATCACAATCTGGCACATGCTATGGATCCGGCCATCGATCACACAACGGATACATCAATCAAAAAACTGGCAGAGCTACAACAGAAAATTGAAGTGGTGGATGGCTGGAACCTGAATCAGAAGATTGAGACCGTATTGAGCCGTCTGTCGCTTCCTGAAGATAAACCGATTGCCGATTGTTCCGGTGGAATTCGCCGCCGAACTATGTTGGCACAGGCCCTGGTAAGTGAACCCGATTTATTATTACTGGATGAACCTACCAACCATATGGATATCAAGGCCATCAACTGGCTGGAAGAATTCTTGTTGGCCTATCAGGGTGCCCTTATATTCATTACCCATGATCGGACATTCCTCAAGCACCTGGCCACCCGGATTGTAGAACTTGATCGAGGCAATTTTGTTTCATTCAATGGTGACTTTGATCATTACCTCAAAAAGAAAGATGAATTACTCAGGGAAGAGACCAGGGAGGATGCAAAATTTGATAAGAAGTTAGCAGAAGAAGAGGTCTGGATTCGTCAGGGGATCAAGGCACGACGTACTCGTAACGAAGGGCGTGTACGTGCACTGGAGGAATTAAGAAAGGAGCGTAGCCGTCGTCAGGAAGTAAAAGGGACAGTGAACCTTACTATTGATGATAGTGATGTTTCTGGCAAACGTGTGGCTGACCTGGCACACGTCAGTTTCAGCTATAACGAAGAAATATTGATTGAGAATTTTTCAACGACCATATTACGTGGTGATCGCATCGGTATTATTGGCCCGAATGGCTCCGGAAAGAGTACCTTACTCAAGTTAATCCTTGGCGAATTAGAACCAGACTCGGGGAAGGTCACCATGGGCACTCGTCTGGACTGTGTCTATTTTGATCAACAAAGACAGCAACTGGATCTGGAAAAAACCGTTCGGGAAAATATCTGCGATGGCAAGGACATGATTTCAGTAAAAGGTCGTTCACGTCATGTCATCAGTTACCTGAAAGACTTTCTGTTTCCTCCTGAGCAGATAGATTCTCCAGTTAAAACCTTGTCCGGTGGTGAACGCAACAGGCTACTACTGGCCAATCTCTTCACCAAACCAGCCAATATGATGGTACTGGATGAACCCACCAACGATCTGGATGTAGATACGCTGGAGCTACTGGAAGAATTGCTCGCAGAGTACGAAGGCACACTCTTGCTTGTCAGTCATGACCGTACATTCCTGGATAATGTCGTGACCAGTACTCTGGTCTTTGAAGAGGATGGCAAG
>QNEM01000094.1 GCA_003645215.1 Gammaproteobacteria bacterium | reverse complement strand
ATTGACGGGTTTCTTTTGTCACCGGCGCGTAAAGATCTGTGTTCTTCAACTTATCAAGGCCGAGTATTTGCCGTTTCAGCTCAAAATACTCCTGAGCCAGGGGATAGTGTTCCTCGGTAACAGCAAGCAACTGTTCCACCATTTGCGGATCGGTTTCACTGCTCAGATGAGTCGGAGTCATCAAGTCCGGATAGTTTCGCAGCTCTGATTCCTTACCATGATCAAGCAGGATATTGTTGAAACAACTGGTCAGCACCAGTGAGTGTTCGGCGTGCTTGTCTAGAAAAGTTGCAAAGGCCGTTTCTCGCACACTGCGATCAGGATGGTAAATCAGCGACAATAGCTCTTCACCTGTTGCCTCACGCTCTTCCTTCTCACCTGGAAACTGGTAGTTATAAGAGAGGCCAGCAGTCAACTCATCAAACAACTGGACAAAAGCATCTTTCCCTGAGAGGTCCTTGCGCTTGAGTGCCTGCTCCACTGATTCACCCAGGGTGTATGGGGCATGGGCTCTGACTGTGCTCAGGTAGTGGGCATATGGCACAACAAGATCATCCAGCAAAAGAGAGCTATAGATTCCCTCTTCAAGCGCCAGGAGTTCTAGCTCAAAGAAAAGTGTCTCTTCGTGGATCACCTGCCATGCTTCTCGAACCTGGGCCATCAGGCTGACATGTTCCGGGATACTGCTGTCTGCATAGAAAAGCAGTTGTGCGTAGAGATAAGGCTTGAGGATATTTAGCTGCAGTGTCTCATACTGACGAAGGGCTTGGCTTAAGTATGCGGTTGTAATATCAGGACGATTGATCTGACCGTGGAATGACTTTCGGAACTGTTTCGCCTCGAGACTCGCTGCAACTAGATCATCTTGCAGGCTTTGATCCCCGTATGCGGCATAAAATGGGGTCAGATCCCAACGAACTTCGTCTGGAGTGAGTTTACGCATGTATTCTCCATTAAACTCAAAAAAAGAAAAATATTTTAACGCAATGACGCAAGGTGAAAAGAAAGTACGCCAAGAAAACCGTTTTTATGGCAAAAGGTTTACCCTTTGTGATTTTCTGGACTTCTCTTGGCGTCTTCGCCTAGATGCGCCTAATTCTGGTGCGTTAAATGTTTATAGCTTTTGCTTGGATTGTCGGCCCGTTGTATTTTCAGTGTTCATATGGCATAAATGTACTTCAATATCAATTCAGGCAACAGGTAAAGAGAATGTAACGTCGATTATTTTGAAATTAATGAACAGGCCTGTCTTTATATAGACATGAAATGATGAAATGTCACAAATATGAAGAAAAAAAACAAACCAAAGCCACTGCCCCAACCTGCTCCACCCGATCTTAGCAAAGAACAGACAGTGAAAGAACGTCGTACCGACATTCTATGTTGGGCCGTCCTGTTTATTCTCGGTACCATTCTCTATGGGCACACGCTTGACGCACCCTGGTACCATGATGATTTGCCTAACATTGTTAATAATCCGAACATTCGTGATCTATCCACCGCATTAACAAAATTCTTCAGGTCACGTGGTCCAGCCTATTTTTCTTTTGCCGTAAATTATGAACTGAGCGGCTACAGCCTGCCAGCTTTTCATATTACCAACATCTGTATACACATCCTCACTTCTGGTCTGGTTTTTCTTGTTGCCAAAAGAGTCTTTCCGAATCAGCACCATTACGCCGCATTAGTTGCATTGATCTTTCTTGTCCATCCGTTGCAAACTCAGGCAGTCACCTACATTGTTCAGCGCATGGCAAGCTTGGCCACTTTGTTCGGGTTCCTGTGCATTTATTTGTACTGTCGTGCGCGGGAGCAGCTAAACAGTGGCGTCAAATGGTCAAACATACGTCATCTCAATTACTGGTCACTGGCATTGGTGTCCTGTTATCTAGCGGTAAAAACCAAAGAGAACCTCGCCGTACTGCCATTATTAATGCTTTTATTTGACTATTTCTACCTGTCACGTGCGAAGAGACTGACACGAAGTCTAAAAGCTGAAGCGGTTTATATTGTTCCATTTTTCTTATCACCGTTGAGTGTTGCTTTGAATCGGTTGATTTCACCACTCATCAAAGGTGAATCATTACAGAGTATTGCATCCGTTCAGGAAGCAGGGATTACACCCTTACAATATCTAGTGACTGAGTTTCAAGTCCTTTGGATTTACCTCAAACTGCTGATTGTTCCATATCCACAAATATTTGATTATGTCTACCCTGTCACAAAAACATTGCTGACGGTTCAAAATGTCATGGCCTTTGCTGGCCTGGTCACACTTATTTTAACAGCCTTTCTGGTCCGCAATCGCTACTCGCATTTATGTTTTGGTATTTGCTGGTTTTTCCTCGGCCTGGCTGTCGAATCGACTTTACTTCCTCTTGATCCAGTTTTTGAGCATCGACTCTATCTGTCGATGTTCGGTTTTGCTGTCTTTATTATTGGCATGGGTCATTACTTTCTGCCAAAGAAGGCAGTCATTCCCCTAACCCTATGTTGCCTGTTAATCTGGGGTGGCCTGACCTGGCGTCGAAACCAGATGTGGAATAACGATCTTGTCTTATATCTGGACAATGCCAAGTATGTAACGCCTGACGATGGTTTTAGTATTGCCCTATCCAAAACTTTTATTACACGGGAGCTTTTTCCTGAGGCCATAGAAGTATTAACTAAAGCAGTAGAAGCTGGAGCAGAAAAAGCTGGTGTTTATTCAAATCTAGCTTTTGCATATCGGCGTAATAATCAGCCAAATGAATCTATTGAAGTTATCAAAACAGCTCTCAAAAGAGGCATCAAAGGTAGAGATTTTAAAATTGAATTGGCGCGATCTTACTACAAACTCAAAGAATATGATAAAGCCATAAAATTTTTCCGTAGTGCATTAAAAGATGGTCGGCGGCGTGATTTGATTGTAAAAGAACTTGGGCTTACTCTCGCGGAGACGGGGCAATTCATTGATGCAGAGCCTTACCTGCAGGCTACCTTCAAACTGCACCCAGAAAGCGTAACTCTGCGTATTTATATAGCTCAGGCTAAAATCAAACAGGGCGAAATGGATACGGCGGAAATATTAATCAGAGAGGTGGTAGATAAGAATCCATACAATACGTCAGGCTGGTTTGTGCTTGGTTTACTAGGGCTTGAATCAAGAAACGAAATGATTCTTAACGAAGCGCTGGAACAACTTTATCGTCTTGATAAAATTCAGGCTCAAAAGCTCAAAATGCTGATTTCGGCGCAACGATCGTGATCTCGCTAGCATTTATTCAGGCATATAAAAACTGACTTACTATCCAAACAGATACTAGCCACTAAGTCTCCAAGATACTGAGCAACAGTATATTTGGGAATCCATGCCACAGTATCTCATCGCTGACGTACAAATGCTTTGTAATTGAATTTCTGTAGCACTTCTGCAACTCGCCCCGCTGAGGCGCTATCCTTATATGGGCCGATCAGAACCCGGTGCCAGACTCCATTGCTTCCGAGATTAACTGTTGTAACAAAAGAAGGGAACCCCTTGGTTTTCAACTTTCCTGCCAGTTCCTTTGCTTCACTCTCATCTTGCGACGACATAATCTGTACAACCTGAGTTCCAGCAGGATCGCTTCTCGGTATGACTACAGTTTTTCTCGTAACCGTTTGTTTTGTAGATGCCGTTTGTTTTGTAGATGCCGTTTGTTTTACAGGTGCCGTACGTTTTACCGCTGGCTTTGTAATCGTCTTCTGTTCTCTAGACTGATCAGTGACAGCTACAGCCTTGGGTGTAGTCTTTATGGTTTGCTGTCGATAACTTTTTTTTGATTGTTCTCTCTGTTTTTCTATAGACGATCTGCTTGCAAAACCCTCATCGAGGTCACGGTCTAGCGCAATCATAGCTTTTGTGACTGATGCTTTCGGGTGGTTTTTACAATACCAATTTACTGAAGCCAACAACTGGCTGATCGTAGCCTCACTGACTCTTTTCTTTTGATAGTTGACGCCTGTCATAAAGGCTCCAATCATCAGTCCTACGTTGTCCCGTCCATTTTCCATAATCAACAATCGACTGACCTGCTTGCATGAAATCTCGTTTGTATAATCTGTGTATGAAGGTTCCAGTGAGTAATCATCACTGGCCATCGGCGTATGAGGTGGAGGACTATGGCTCGCTGAGCATCCCATAAATACAAACACAGAAAAACAGATCAGGGACCTAAGGAAGCGCAACCAATAATGGTCGATAAATTTAAATTGCATAGTAGATCCAGTCAATCTCATTAATTAAAAACTGTGTATAGTACATGAAAAAGTCAAGGCCCCGTCTCAGATGAGACGGGGCCTGGCTTTGTTCAGATCGTACAATTACTGTTATTCAGCTTAGAAGCCGAAGGTTATACCAGCGCGACCAGCAGTTTCAGACTCATCCATCGAGTGAGAGACACCGGCATTGACGAGGATGTTGTCGCCAAAGTAGTGGAACAGGCCAGCGGCCAGAGCGGTCTCACCGGCGTATGCGCCGAGGCCCAGAGAAACCTGGGTGTTGCCGGCAACACGGTCGTTAGGTACCAAGGCCGAGAAAGCAGCACTGAAGGCACCAACTGCATCTACGCGATCTTCGAGATCGTCAACTTTGCTTTTGACTCTGTCGATTCTGTCGTCGAGATACAAATCACCTTCGATGCGAGCTGCTGCTTCAGCATCCAGACCTGCATCGAGCTCTTGCATGATAACCACTTCGTGAGCATCAATGAACTCTTGCTCGGTACCAGTGTAGACTTCGTCACCCTTGTATACATGGGCGTCGCCTTCAACGTACAGGTTACCACCTTCACCGTCAGCATCAATAATTGTGGTGATCGCTTCGAGTTCCTCAGTCGAGAGTGCGTCGAGGTCCAGCAGACCGAATTCATCCAAGTCGCCTAGATAGACAAAGTCACCATTGCCATCCACATACCCGCCAATATACTCTTCTGTACCAGCAATTGGGAGACCAGTAGCATTTGTTACATCAAATGTTACTACCTGGAGGTAATCGATCTCTACACCACCAACATCAGGTCTCTCCATGGTCACGTTACCATTGGTTTCAATGGTTACACCACCACCGAGTGCTTGATCAATTGCATGCAGGACACTGCCTGTCTGGGTGAAAACGGTACTTTCAGTCGGACCATTATCAATGGCAGGAAGTTCAGTGTCACCACCTGGGGTGATTTCAATACTTTCGCTGTCGACAAGAGGACGCACCTGAAGGGTGTCGCCAAAGTCGGATTCACCAGTAACATAAAGCTGCGGAGTGTCGATAACGACTTCTTCAGCGGTCAGATCGATGTAACCGGATGCGGTTATATCGATGTCATCAGCGCCCATGTTAATGTCAGTGCTGTTGCCGTCAACGTGAAGATTGATTCCAGAATTGTCAACTGTGACAGTTGCAAAGCCATTATCAACATACAGATCGTTGTTCAGGTAAGTATCACCACCGACTTCCAGTTCGCCGCGCAGGCTCGTATCGCCATAGACGTCAAGGTCGTCACCGACTTCCAGGTCCTGAGTTACATATGCATAGGTAGTATTCAGCTGACCATCGTTGGTAAGACCATCGGTGTATGTCCAACCATTTACATCGAGGTTCTGGCTCACATAGACACTACCGTTGTTGGTCAGTGTTCCGTCATTGGTAATACCATCAGTGTAGGTGTGACCAGCTACATCAAGGTCGCCGTTCAGGTCCGAATTGCCGTTTACCAGCAGGGTGTCAGTTTCAACCTGGCCAGCATTATCGATACCGTTAGTGGTTGTGGCACCATCGACATTCAGGTCATTATCAACCTGCGCCGAGTCCAGCGTAGCCAGACCGGAGGTCTGCAGCGTATCCGTGCTGACATCACCTGTGTTGGAAATACCGTTGGTCGTGGTGGCACCATCGACATTCAGGCCATTATCCACCTGTGCCGAGTCCAGTGTCGCCAGACCGGAGGTTTGCAGCGTATCCGTGCTGATATCACCGTTGTTGTCAATACCGTTGGTCGTGGTATCACCAGTTACAACGAGATTAGCAAGGGTTGTATCGCCAGCGGTCAGATCGGCAAGGGCTGTATCGCCGGTGACGTCAAGAGTTCCGTTGATAACTGCGCTATTTGAAATAATAACCTGGCCTTCGGCAGCCAAGGTGATGTCACCCGTTGCGCCAAGGGCAATGTCGGTGCCATCAGCAGTAATCGTGGTCGTAGCAGTACCAACTGAGATAGCTAAGCCATCCGCTTCATTGAAGGTCAGGAGGTTGGTACCGGTGTCAACAGTCAGCGAACCACCACCGAAAGGCTCTGAGAGAACAGCAGAGTTATTGACAACGGACAGGTCCGTCCAAGGATCAACTGCATATAATTCCACAAAATCACCGAGACCACCATTGCCATCAGGATCCCACTCACCAAATACCGCAGTGTTGACAACTAATTGGCCATAGGTAGCGCTACTTTGATCGATATCAATAACTTTCTTATTAGCGACGTCCCAAGTCTTCTCTGTGATATCTTTGTCACCACCTTCAGCAGTAATGTCACCCTCTGGAGTAAGTGTTACTCCACCAGCTGTTACGGTATTGTATGTCACAGAGTTGTCAAGTTCTTGAACAGTAAAAGTTGTGTTAGTCGTGTTATAGACGACCTCTACCTCGTAAGGCCCGTTGATTAAGGATGGTGCATTATAAATGTTTTGAATCTCACCATTAAACGGAGCGACTGTCACGATACCGTTGATGTCAAGAGTTGCCGTGTTGAAAGTCATGCCTTGAGTCGCATCAACATACATGGTGTCAACGGGCTCACCATTATCTATGTTACCACCGGGGCCCCAATCTACTGTCGTCGCCGAGAAGCCCGCCGTCGGCAGCACCAGCAGCATGCCTACGATGCCTGCTAAAACCTTGAAGTGCAATGTTTTCTTCATCCTGAAAATCTCCTTTTGGTTTGGATTGAATGTCAACCCGTTGTTTGGTGTGGATTGAGTGATTGCAAAATAAAATTAGGGTCAAATATTACGCAGTATACTCCCACAGTCAAGTAAAAAAACGCATATTTGCCGCAATTTAGGTCCACGATCCCTTATGTTCTATTTACTTTCAAAGTTCTGATCTTATTAAATTTTGGAGATTATATCCCACCGTTCTATTACATGCAAGTGCCTTCTACCTCTTTTCCTGTCATTTATCAACCCTGAACAACTGATATAATACAAACCACAACGGCACAGTGTAATGAAGAATATGTCCTGACAAATTTTGTCTTATAGTCAGGGTGTAATTCCAGCTTCAGGGTTGTAATTCCACATATTGCGTCCTTAAACGGTTATGCATACAAGATGCATGCCATACTTCTAGGTTTTTGAAAGTTGCGGGTTGGGTCCAAATTCCTTGTTGGGGTGTTTAAAGGTTTCCAGCTTAACCCTGGAAGCCACTTGGAGTAGGATTTTGCCAAGT
>QNEM01000093.1 GCA_003645215.1 Gammaproteobacteria bacterium | reverse complement strand
TGGTGTTATGCCAGGTAAATGGCAGTTTCCCAGAAAAAATATTTTGATCAAACCATGCGAAAGCGCCACCGATAAGAGTACCAAATTTATGTAGTGCCGGACCAAAATTACGGGTTTTATATAGCTCATCATAGACCCATGAATTGCGATAATTTTCATCCATTGTAATCAGTTCTTTGCCGCTAACATCGCCTGCTTGCATTGCCTCAAAAATTGTTTCTGCCGCAAGCATGCCCGTTTTCATTGCCGTATGGTTGCCTTTGATCTTGGCACCATTCAAAAATCCTGCATCACATCCCGCGAGTAGACCACCAGGAAAACTTAATTTAGGTACGGATTGCATTCCGCCTTTATTGACCGCGCGCGCACCGTAGGAGATTCTTTTGCCGCCTTCAAGAAAATGACTGATTCTTGGATTTAATTTCCAGCGTTGCATTTCGTCAAATGGGCTAAGGTGAGGGTTACTGTAATTTAGAGCGACAATAAACCCTAGTGCAACCTGATTATTTTCCATGTGATACAGAAAACCACCGCCCTCAGTATGGTTGTCCAGTGGCCAGCCTGCAGTATGTATGACCAGACCTGTCTGATGTTTTTCAGGTTTGACTGACCATATTTCTTTTATGCCCAAACCATAATGTTGTGCATCTACATCTTTGCGCAGATCAAACATTTTCATTAACTGTTTGCCAAGATGTCCACGGCAACCTTCAGAGAAAATAGTTTGTTTGGCCAGTAGTTCCATGCCGGGCATATAAGCGTCTTTTTCTGAACCATCTTTATCGACACCCATGTCTCCAGTTAAAATGCCCTTAACACTACCATCATCATTATAAAGAACATCTGCTGCTGCAAAACCGGGAAATATTTCGACACCCATGGCCTCAGCCTGTTCAGCCAGCCAGCGACAGACATTGGCCATACTGACAATGTAGTTACCTTCATTGTGCATAGGTTCTGGAATTAGAAAAGAGGGTGTTTTAATACCTTTATCTTTTGTTGTCAGGTAAAAAACTTCATCAGCGTTGACCGGTGTGTTTAATGGTGCGCCTTTTTCTTTCCAGTCAGGAAAAAGTTCATTCATCGCTGTTGGTTCCAGTACCGCACCAGACAGGATATGTGCTCCGACTTCTGAGCCTTTTTCAATGACACAGACCGTCAATTCATTATCACGTGTTTTTGCGAGTTGCATTAATCGACAGGCGGCAGACAGTCCTGCTGGGCCGGCACCGACAATAACAACATCAAACTCCATTGATTCACGTTCCATATCGATTTCCTTTTTACATTCAGTGATGTTGAGATCTAGGCCAATGCCTTTTCAAGTTCCGGGATGATCTCAAACAGATCACCAACCAGACCGAAATCAGCGACTTCAAAAATCGGCGCATCCGGATCTTTGTTAATGGCAACAATCGTTCCTGCATCCTTGATTCCGGCAAGATGCTGGATGGCACCAGATATTCCAAAGGCCATATACAATTCCGGGGCAATAATTTTTCCGGTTTGACCCACTTGATGATCGTTAGGAATAAACCCGGCATCAACCGCAGCGCGTGAAGCACCAACTGCTGCCCCCAGTTTGTCAGCTAGCGAGTAGATGACGTTAAAATTATCTTTGCTACCTACACCGCGTCCACCGGAAACTACTTTTGTTGCCGCTTGTAAGTCAGGGCGATCACCACCACCACTTGTTTCCAGTTTAACGAAACGGGTGTGTGATGGTAATTCGATATTGACTTCACGCTTTTCGATTGTCGCTGATCCAGTTGTTTCTGCTTCAGAGAATGAGGCCGTCCTCACTGTTGCCACCACAATCCCTGCAGGTGCTTCAACGGTGACAATCGCATTACCGGCGTAAATCGGGCGGTCAAATATCCGTGGACTTTCGACACGCATGATGTCACTGATTTGTGGTACACCAAGATGTGCGGCAATACGTGGAGTTAAATCTTTGCCAAAAGTCGTACTTGGTGCCAGAACGTGACTGTATTCACTCGCCAGTACCTCGATCTGAGGGGCAAGAACTGCGGCCAGGGCATGTTCATTGGCCGGATTTTCAATCAGTAGAACCTTTGTTACCCCACTTAAAGTTGCTGCCTGTTCTGCCAGGGCGGTACCTTCTGCTGCAAAAACGGCGATCTCTACTGATTCTGCCGAAAGTCCCTGGGCACAAGTCACTGCGCGTGCGGTCGATCCGTTTATATGTTTACCATCATGCTCGGCAATGATTAATACTTTAGTCATCAGAATAACCCCCGTTCTTTGAGTGCCACTACCAGCTCATCCACTGTTTCGACTTTGATCCCCGCCTGTCGCGTGGCCGGTGCACTGGTTTTTAACACTTTTACCGAAGCAGCTGCTTCAACACCCAGGTCTGCAAGTGTGAAAGTATCGATCGGTTTTCGCTTGGCCTTCATGATATCGGGGAGTTTGACGTAGCGTGGTTCATTTAAACGCAAGTCAGCGCTGATAACCGCTGGTAAATCGACCGCTATTGTTTCCAATCCGGCATCAACTTCACGAGTGACATTGGCAACATCGCCATCCACCTCAAGCTGCGAAGCAAAGGTTGCCTGTGGCCAGTTGGCTAGTGCAGCGAGCATTTGTGCCGTCTGATTATTGTCGTCATCAATCGCCTGTTTGCCGAGCATTACAATCTTCGGCTCTTCTTTATCGATAATCGCATTTAAAATACGAGCAGCGGTCAAAGGTTGAATATCTTCATCGGTTTCAACGTGTATTGCGCGATCTGCACCCATCGCCAAAGCGGTGCGTAATTGTTCCTGACTCGCTTTGGGACCAATAGTAATGGCTATCACTTCCTCAGCCTTACCCGCTTCTTTAAGCCGAAGTGCCTCTTCAACGGCAATTTCGTCAAACGGATTCATGCTCATCTTGACCCCATCGCTTGCAACACCAGAACCGTCGGCTTTAACCTGAATACGAACGTTGAAATCAACGACTCTTTTCACAGCTACTAAAATCTTCATTGTTTTATTCTCTCCAGGTCTCTTATAACCAGTCTTCTTCGGCAGTCATAACCGATTCTGAGCCCGCCATTATTACCGGTGCAAGTCCATAAATGCGGGGTAAAATTTTGTTTGTAAAAAATCGTGCTGTCGCTAATTTACCTTTATAAAAATCATCATCCTGTTTCGCCAGGGCTGCCCTGGCTGCCTTGATCCAGAAGTGGCCATGTGTCACCAATGAATACATGGTCAGGTATTCGACTGCAGTAGCTGCGGGATTTTGTGGATCTTCCAGGGCAGCAGCGGTTAACCATTGCGTTGTCTTATCCAGTAGATTAAGTGCCGCTTGCATCGGTTCGACAATAAAGCCCAGTTCATCGTTGCCCGATTCTGCTGCCAGATCATTAATCATTTCCTTGATGAAGGTTTGTGGAAGATTCATTTTCATTTTTCTGCCAACAAGGTCTAAAGCCTGAATGGTATTAGTGCCTTCGTAGATACAAAAAATCTTTGCATCTCGAATATATTGTTCCATTCCCGACTCACGAATATAGCCAGCACCACCGAGCACGAGCACACCAAGGCTGGCTACTTCACAACCAACGTCGGTTGCAAAGGCCTTGCAGATCGGTGTCATCAATTCGACACGATCATTAGCTGTTTTTCTGACTGATTCATCCGGGTGCGCTTTGGAAATATCGTAGTGTTTAGCAGTATCGTAAGCGACCATTCGACAACCTTCTGTCAGCGCCTTCATCGTCATCAGCATTCGCCGAACATCTGGATGGTGAATAATTGTTTCGCCACCATTAATCGCAGTAGCTTGTTTGCGTTCTTTTGCATACTCAATGGCACCTTGCGTGGCACGTTCTGCAACACCAAGTCCCTGCAAACCAACCATCAGGCGAGCCAGGTTCATCATGGTAAACATGTAACGCAATCCCTCATTGGCATTACCAATTAGATAGCCTGTTGCATTTTCAAAACTCATGACGCAGGTTGAAGAACCATGTATTCCCATTTTTTCCTCGATGCTTGCACAAACGACAGGATTTCTTGCCCCCGGATTTCCGTCACTATCGACCATGAATTTAGGTACCACAAACATACTGATGCCTTTAACGCCTGCAGGCGCATCAGGCAGGCGAGCGAGTACCAGATGGATTATGTTATCAACAAAATCATGTTCTCCACCTGTAATAAAAATTTTGGTCCCTTCAATCAGATAGGTGCCGTCATTTTGATCGATTGCCCTGGTTCTCACCTGGCTCAGATCACTTCCGGCCTGAGGTTCTGTCAGACACATTGTTCCTGTCCATTCGCCTGTTGTGAGTTTTTCCAGGTAGGTATCCTGAAGTTCCTGGCTACCGTGTTCCATAAGTGCTTCACAAGCGCCATTAGTCAGACCAGGATAAAGTGAAAAGGCATCATTTCCGGCACATAACATATCAGAGACAGCTGTTGCCAGTGTGTAGGGCAGGCCTTGTCCACCAAAATCAATCGATTTATCCAGTCCTGTCCAGCCACTTTCTGAATAGAGCTGGTATGCTTCTTTAAAACCGGCTGGTGCAGTTACCATGCCATTATCGAAGCGACAACCTTCACGATCACCCGTCTCATTCAAAGGGGCTATCGTATTTTCGATAATTTTGGCTGCTTCATCGACCACTCCCTGAACAATATCCGGCGTCGCGTCTTCAAACCCGGGTAACTCGGCTAATTCAGAAACATTGATTATGTCATTTAACACAAACATCATGTCTCGTTGAGGGGCTTTATATTCTGGCACTTGTTTCTCCCAATAAATTACTTATGAGGTTACTGATCTCAGTAAATATTAATTAATACGATCATGTGAAAATAAAATACTACTCTTGTTCTTCATGAAACCTTGCTACTGCATTTTTCAGCAGTTTGTAGCCCTCAACCAGTCGAACTGAAGGCCTGCCTAGAAAAGCTTCAGAAATTGAAACAATTCGCTGATGTTTAACAGCAGAGACCGAACTCAATAATGGATTGTCACTAATTACCGATGGACGATATTTTTCTTCTTTTACCCCGCACCATGACATAACAATTATATCCGGGTTAAGTTCGGCAAGCTGTTTAAATTCGAGTAAAACACTGTTTTTTTCAAAACCTTCCAGGATATTTCGCCCACCTGCCATCTCAATCAGATCATGTGCCCAGCTTTTTCTGGCTGCAACGATGGACGGTTTTGGCCACCATTGTATGGCGATAGAAGGGCGGGTGTTCTGTTCTTTAACAGGCTTGATTTGACTGCGCATTTCATCGATGAGCCTGGTTCCTCGACTGGACACATTTAGCCGTTTTGCAATATCCGTAATATCATCAAAAACCGATTCAAGTGATTCTGGTGCCGATGCCCAGTAGGGCAAGCCTGCTTTTTGTAAAGAATCGATCACATTTTCATGTCCCGGTACGGTCAATGAAGCCAGCACCAGATCTGGTTTCAGGCTGGCAATTATTTCTGCATCAACGTTAAGATCCGGGCCCACCTTTGGCAATCTGGCAACGATGTCTTCCGGATAATCAGAATGATCATCGGTACCAATCAGAAATTGCTCGCAGCCCAGAGCACAAACAATTTCGGTATTGGAACAAGTGGTCGTGACAATTCGCATCGCTACTCCCGGTTGCTACATATTCCGGCGATACTGACCACCAACTTCATAGAAGGTGTCGGTAATCTGCCCGAGAGAACAATGCTGAACTGCGTCCATCAGTACAGCAAATATATTTTCATCATTTTGCGCGGCTCTTTTCAGCTTCTCGATACAAATTGCACTTTGTTCCTGATGCCGAGTATGAAAATCATTTAATCGATCCAACTGGCTCTGTTTTTCCTCTTCTGTTGAACGTGCTAGTTCGATTATTTTCGCTTTCCCATCTGTATCCGGATTTTCAAAGGTATTAACACCGATGATTGGAAGTTCACCATTATGCTTTAGCATTTCGTAATGTAGTGATTCATCCTGTATCTTGCCTCGTTGGTAGCCGGTCTCCATTGAACCGAGTACACCTCCACGTTCTGACATCCGATCAAATTCCTGTAGAACTGCCTCTTCAACCAGATTAGTCAGTTCTTCTACGATAAAGGAACCTTGAGGAGAATTTTCGTTTTTGGAGAGACCGTATTCCTTGTTAATAATCAACTGTATCGCCATTGCTCGACGTACAGATTCCTCGGTAGGAGTAGTTACTGCTTCATCATAAGCATTGGTATGCAAACTGTTACAGTTATCATTAATTGCAATCAGCGCCTGCAATGTTGTACGAATGTCGTTGAAGTCCATCTCCTGTGCATGCAGTGAACGTCCCGAAGTTTGAATATGATATTTCAGCTTTTGACTGCGTTCATTTGCTCCATATTTAAAACGCATGGTAGTGGACCAGATGCGGCGAGCAACACGACCCATAACTGTATATTCCGGATCCATCCCATTGGAGAAGAAGAACGACAGGTTAGCAGCAAAATCATCGATATCCATACCGCGAGATAGATAGGTCTCGACATAGGTAAAACCATTAGCCAGTGTGAAAGCCAGTTGGGAAATCGGGTTCGCACCTGCCTCGGCAATATGATAACCAGAGATAGAAACCGAATAGAAATTTCTGACTTTCTTGCTAATAAAATATTCCTGAATATCTCCCATCAGTTTGAGACTGAACTCAGTTGAGAAAATACAGGTGTTCTGTCCCTGGTCCTCTTTGAGAATATCAGCCTGAACGGTGCCTCGAACATTTTCCAGTGCCCAGTCCCTGATTTTTAACATCTCCTCATCGGTGGGCAGCCTGCTGTTCTCTATCTCAAATTTGGTATATTGCTGTTCAATTGCTGTGCAAAGAAAAAAAGCCAGGATTGTCGGTGCAGGACCATTGATCGTTAGTGAAACGGAGGTTGATGGCGCACATAAATCAAAGCCATCGAACAGTACTTTCATATCATCGAGTGTCGCAATCGATACACCGGAGTTGCCAATCTTTCCGTAAATATCGGGTCGTTCACCGGGGTCATTCCCGTATAGCGTCACAGAATCAAATGCGGTTGAAAGACGGGTAGCTTCGGAATTCTCTGAGAGATATTTAAAACGGCGATTGGTGCGGAAAGAATCACCTTCCCCGGCAAACATACGAGCCGGGTCTTCACCTTCACGTTTAAAGGCAAACACTCCGGCAGTGTATGGAAATTTTCCTGGTACATTTTCTTCGAGCAAAAAGCGTAAAATTTCTCCTTCATCTTGATAAGCCGGTAGTGATACCTTTGGAATCCGCGTGCCGGAAAGTGAGAAATTCGATATTTTCAAGCGCAGTTCTTTGCCGCGGATGTTGTCTACATATTCATCAGCAGCATAATCCTTTTTCAGTTGTGGCCATATCTCAAGTAATTTTCGGCATCGAGGATCCAGTTTTTCCTCTCGCTTCTCGATCAGCGTATCCAGGTCATCGTTCTTTTGACCCGATGCCTCGAGCATCTTTTTTGATTCTATTAACTGTTGCCTTTGTCGCGCGATGTTAAC